>CAVEJA010000059.1:2474-2867 GCA_963615745.1 Duodenibacillus sp. | reverse complement strand
GCTTTTAAACACTTGATTTGTAGTCGGGAGGGGGACAGGGTGGCGTGGCAGCGATATTTAACAGCGAAAAATGGAATATCCAACTTAAATGTGTATTTTTGTAGAACTAATAGTAATCAATAAAGATAAAAATATTATGGATAGAAGAGACTTCTTGAAAAGTTCGGCTGTCGTGGCCATTGCCTCTGCCGTTCCCTCCATTGCCAAGGGAGAGAATGAGAAACAGAAGACGGACGACAAGTTCGTGGGTGAGACTTCCGCTCCTCTGATAGCTTCCGCCCCGATGCTTCAGAATTATGCGGAGACCAGTATGGGCGTGGCTTTTGCGGTAAGCCATCTTGCAAATGGTTTTGTTACTTATGGTGAAAAGCCTGATTTGAGTGACGGAAAGAC
>CAVEJA010000059.1:0-2464 GCA_963615745.1 Duodenibacillus sp. | reverse complement strand
CGGTGATGTGCGGTGGCTATCGCGTGATGGATGTGAATGAGAATGTCATGCAGGTACGCCTTACGGGTCTGAAGCCGGCAACAAAATACTACTATAAAATCGGAGCGCACAAGATTTACTATAAGGACTATCACCACAAGAGGGTGATGGGTACGGAGACAGACCCCAGGATATACTCTTTCACCACAGCGGGCAAGGCGGCTGCCGCCCATTTCTGTGTGATTAACGACACCCATGTCAAGTGGGAGCCGTTTGGATTGTCTATGGACAAGATTGCGGAGCTTGCTCCTTCCTGTGTGATCTGGAACGGAGACGCAAGCAATGTGGAGGAGACTGTGGAGGATCAGAAGCGGATTTTCCTCACTCCGAAGATACAAAGGAATGACTATGCGGCGAATATGCCTTATATGTTCGTGAATGGCAATCATGACGACCGGGGCTGGGCAAACCGTCATCTGGAGAAAGTGTGGATGTTCCGCCAGCCGGAGGAGCGTTCCTCCCGTGACTGGGATCTGGGCAGGAACTTTGCGGTAAGGATGGGCGACATTGCCATGATTGGTCTGGACACCGCGGAGGACAAAGTGGACGAGAATCCCCGTTTTATCGGCATATACAATAGCGAGGCTTACCGCGAAGCCCAGGTGGCTTGGCTGGAGGATGCGCTGAAACAAAAGGAGATTGCCTCCGCACCATTCCTCGTGGCATTCTGCCATATTCCGTTGTTCGATCCCAGACCAAGTGCGAATCCGGGAGACGTACATCCTGCGGACAAGGACGAGAGATATTCTGCGGATTTTGCGATATGGCAACGTACTTGCGCCAATTTGTGGACACCGTTGTTGAAAAAGGCGGGATGCCAGATCATCATCACCGCCCATCAGCACAGATACCGCTATGATGCTCCTACCGCGGAACGCCCGTGGGCGCATCTCGTAGGCGGAGGTCCTGTGATGGGGTATGTCATGAAGGACAACAAACGGGTGGAGACCCCCGATGTGTTCCCCACGGTGATAGAGGGAAAAGTCGTGGACAACCAGTTGGAAATCATTGTGCATAATATCGCCACAGGGAAAGTACAGGAAACTTTCAGATACAAAAAGAGAAAGTAGTTTCATTCCTTGCTCGACGGTGGATAACGGTAAATTCTACCGTTATCCACCGTCTGTTTTGTTAATACGGGGAAACAGCCCTCGTAACTCTGCGAGTTAGAAAAATTGTTATGCGGTTTTACACCTCGAAAAAGCCCTGTTTAACACTGTTAAAACGCGGAGTTAGGAGGCGTAAACCGCGGAGTTACAAAAAGGGTAGAGGGAAGCAACCGTAGCACATTTTCCCAATCCCCGGATTTATCTGCCAGAATCCGTGTGCCTCCACATTCAATAAGGTTTAAAAACACAGGGATTTATACTTACATGTTATTGCTTTTCTTCTTTGTCCAGACGGATGATTACACCGCCAAAGGCAGGAATAGACACATTTATCTTTTGTTCGGGGACGAGCAGACAGGTTTTCTCCTCTCCCGAAATCAGCTCTTTCCCCGTATAGAGACCTTGAACTATACCCATGCAGTCAAACGCATGCTGCGGAACAATGATACCCTGGCGTACATCTTTATCATCGAAATTAACCGCAATAAAGACCAACTCGTCCCGCCAGGAGCGGAGAAAAGCATAGGTTTTGCCTGTATTACATTCCGTATTCTCTCCATTTACATACATCAGGTCAAAGAACGAGCCTTCCGCAATGGCTTTTTCCGTTGATGCCACGCAGAGAACCTTCTTATAATAGGCATGTAAGTCCCTGGAAGAAGCGGACAGACCACCTCCGTCATACTTTCCTCCATGTCGTGACAGACCAGTAGTCAAATATGGTTGTCCGCCCGTCTCTGCCACTGAATCCCTCCTCATCCATCCCTCGTTCTCCGAATTCCTGTCCGCTATACAGCATAAACGGCTGCGTGTTCATGCAGGAACTGACTATCAGGGCGGCTTTTCCTTTCTCACCGCATGAGGCATAAAAATCAGATGCCACACGCTGCTCATCGTGGTTTTCCAGAAAATTGAGCATATTTCCCCGAATATCGTCTATTTGCTGCCAACATTGGGTGATACACGAAGCGGGTTTTCTTCCACAAGTAATGTCCCGCAAGGTATCATACAGCCCCACTTTGTCATACAGATAGTCAAAATGCCCGTCGTGTATATAGCTCCTGTACATACCGGGATTGTAGACTTCGCCGATAAAAAGAATGTCTTTGTTGTGTTTTTTCACCTGTGGGATCACCCAACCCCAGAAAGCACAGGGAACCATTTCCGCCATATCACAGCGGAAAGCGTCTATTCCTTTCGCTGTCCAAAAGAGCAGGATGTCGCGCATCTGAATCCATGTGGCAGGAATAGGGGAGAAGTGCTGCGTTTTTCCCCCGATGTAATCCACGCCATAGTTGAGTTTCACAGTCTCATAC
>CAVEJA010000058.1:0-4721 GCA_963615745.1 Duodenibacillus sp. | reverse complement strand
TGTTTACATAAAGGCGACCGAGGGGGCTTCTCTTGTGGATGACAAATACGAGTACAATGTTTCCGAGGCGCGCAAATATGGATTGAAAGTGGGGAGTTATCATTTCTTTAGGGGGAATGTCTCTGTGGAGGAACAGGTCGCCAACATGGTGTCAATGGTGAAAAAGCACAATCAGGATCTGGTTCCGATAGTGGATGTGGAGCATACCAACGGAGTGAATTCCGAGGTGTTCATATCCCGTTTGCACCAATTTATGGAGGCGGTGGGGAAACATTATGGTGTGAAACCAATGCTTTACACTTTCGTAAATTTCTATAACAGACATCTTCAGGGGAGGGGTTTCGATGATTATACGCTGATGATAGCTTTCTATCGTGACGACCAACCTCTTCTGAATGACGAGCGGCCGTATGCGATATGGCAGTATACGGCTCATGGAAGTATGCCTGGAATCCGTGGAAATGTGGACAGAAGCAGGTTCATGGATGGGTTTACCATTTCAGATATTCGTTTTTAATATATTTGAATCGCAGATATGAAAGTACTATCTCCGCAAATGAATATTACTGTACAGTACAATACTTATGAGCAAACCGATTGTGTGAGACTGGTTTGGGACGGATATTCCTGTGGAAGACGGGAGAATACGAATACCTTAAATATGGAAATGCAGGAGGAAGATGTGTGGAAAGCGTGTTTCCATCCGTCTTTTTCAAATGGACGGAATCTGGATTTCCATTTCGAAGTGTGGAGGGGAGATGACCTGATAGACTACGAGCCTTTCCTTTGCCACCATTATAATATGTCTGGGTGCAGGGAAAAGATTTGTATAAGAAGTTGTTTCATTCCTCGGACTACAAACAATAATTACCGCTATTCCTCTGCCTTCAGACAATGTATTCATGATTTTCAAAATACAGAGGAAAATAGAGCCTCAGGCAGTGTGTCTCTGGTAGTTCAGGATTTCTTATGTCCTGACGGCTGTCAGCTTCTTATGACGGGAGATACTCCCGAATTGGGAGAGTGGAATGTCGATAAGGCATTGCCTGTGTCCCGAATCGGGAGTTATACCTATGCGGTATCGCTCGGAGGAAATCAGGCAGACGGTCGTTGGGAATACAAGTTTGTCCTGAGGAAGAAGAACTCCTCTGAGGTGATATGGGAGGAGGGGGAGAACCGTGTCTTTCAGAAAGGGAACGGAAGTGCTCTGGATTCTCCATGTCTGATGGAACTGTCGCCCCTGCGTTTGCCTTGTGAGGACGACAGGGTGGCAGGAATGGTCGTCCCTGTCTTCTCTCTTCGTTCCAGGGAAAGCTGGGGCGTGGGCGATTTTGGAGACCTTCGGAAAATGATAGACTGGGCTTCGTCCGTGGGTATGCACGTGTTGCAGGTGCTTCCTGTCAATGACACCACGCGTACCGGCTCGTGGGAGGATTCCTATCCCTATAAGGGCATCTCGATATTCGCCCTCCATCCGATGTTCGTAGACCTGAATGCTTTGGGCGGACTACGGGATAGGGAGGCGCAGGAGGCTGCGGAGGCAGAACGGAAAAGGCTGGAGCGGATGCCGCAAATGGATTACGAGGCGGTGAATCGGTTGAAATTGCGCTATGTGCGGGCTTATTTCCAAGAACACGAGGGGGAGATAGCGTGTGAATACAAGAAAAATCCTGTAAAGGTATCGGACGATATAGGGCAGATGACTTTGGGTATGTTCTGGAAGAAGTTCAGATCCTGGCTGTTCCCGTACTGCTGTTACAGGGTGCTTATGGACGAATACGGAACTGCCGATTTCCGCCTCTGGCAGAATCACAGCCAGTATGACGAGACGGCTTTGACGGAAAGGTTCAAGGATAAAAGACTGGCAAGGGAGTTCCTTTTCCATGTATGGCTTCAGTATGTCTTGGCGACCCAACTGGCATCAGCCCGTTCCGAGGCGAGGAAAAAGGGAGTTGTGCTGAAAGGAGACATGCCCATCGGGGTGAGCCGTGACAGTGCGACGGCGTGGTTCTTCCCGCAGTATTTTCATTTTGACGGACAGGCGGGTGCTCCGCCCGACTTTTTCTCCGCCTTGGGGCAGAACTGGGGATTCCCTACATACGATTGGGATAAGATATTGGCGGATAATGGAGACTGGTGGAGGCGGCGTCTGCAAAACATGGCGAATTATTTCGATGCCTTTCGCATAGACCATGTACTGGGATTCTTCCGTATCTGGCAGATTCCTTACGGAACATCAGACGGCAGACTGGGGCATTTCCTGCCTGATCTGCCGATGACAGAGGATGAAATCCGCAGGAACGGATTTTGGAAGCCTATGGACGAGTGTGTCTCTTCAGAAGGCGGAGAGCCATGGAATGTCCTTTTTGTGCGGGACAAAAAAGTCCCCTCCCTGTATCATCCTGCGGTGAGCGGACATAGTACTTTCCAGTATCAGCAACTGTCTGAATCGGACAAACGGGCTTTTGACCACATTCACGACAATTATTTCAATCATCGGCATAATGATTTTTGGGCGAAGGAGGGAATGCGTCGTCTGCCGTGTGTCGTCAATTCCTCCTCTATGCTGGTATGTGCGGAGGATTTGGGGATGATACCCGATTGTGTTCCCGGTATATTGGCGCACTTCTGTATTCTCTCTCTGGAGGTGCAGAGTATGCCCAAACGCCCGGAGGGACAGTTCAGCTGGCTTCCCAACAATCCATTCTGCTCGGTAGATACTGTGACTACTCACGATATGGAGCCTTTGCGCCTTTGGTGGAAGAACAATCCGGGGGCGGCGCAATGTTATTTTGAACAGCGTATGGGAGGTCGTGGGGCAGCCCCAAAGGAGCTCTCCACCGATATGGCGGAGGATATTCTGCGCCAGCATCTGCAGTCTCCGTCCTTGTTGTGTGTGATAGCTCTTCAGGATTGGCTGGCTGTGGATGAGGATTTGCGCAATCCTGATATAGAGGAAGAACTGGTGAATAATCCCGCCAATCCCCGTCATTACTGGCGTTATCGTATGCATCTTCCCGTAGAGCGGTTGATGGAAGATGAGGATTTCAATAATCATATCCGCACTCTGGTGGCTGAAAGAAAGAAGTCTTTATAAGGAGGAATGAAAACAAAAAGATTGTGGATATGACTTCGGGACAGCCTGGAAACACGTAATTTTGTACAAAATCAACTAAAAGACAGAATGGGCAAGAAACGTTCTTTGATAATAGCGTGCGGCGTTGTTATCGTGATCTGTATAATAGGCAAGTGGTTTCTCACCGCTCCCATTACAGAAAAGTTTGGAGTGTATGTAAATATAGATGACGATGACAACATCGATTCTGTCATCTGCAAGTATGATGTGCAGACAGAAGGAAGCAAACTGCTGGCATTCAAATTTTGCACATGGGCTTCCCGGTATGCTTCCCATATACGTTCCGGACATTATGAGGTGGAAAAGGGGGAGGGAACTCTCAGCTTTGTACGCAAACTCAGGGGCGGTATGCAGAAACCGATTCGCCTGACTATACCTCCTGTTCGTACGGTAGACCGTCTGGCAGGGGAACTCGGACGGAAACTGATGGCAGATTCGCTGGACTTTATCCGTGCTTTTCAGGACAGTGCGGTCTGTGTGCGGTACGGTTTGGACACGGCAACCATTATCTGTCTTTTTCTTCCTGATACTTACGAAGTGTATTGGAACATCCCCGTAGAGAGATTCCTGGGGAAAATGCAGAAGAACAGCTATTATTTCTGGAGAGGGAAACGCGAGAACAAGGCGAAGGAGATGGGGCTGACCCTGGAGCAGGTGATGACGCTGGCATCAATTATTGATGAGGAAACGGCGGATGACGGGGAGAAACCCATGATTGCCGGAATGTATCTGAACAGACTGCGTCAGGGAATGCCTTTGCAGGCTGATCCTACAATCAAATTCGCACTGAAGCAATTCGACTTGAAACGTATCTATACCAAGCTCACTTTTGTGAAAAGTCCGTATAATACATATCGTAATACAGGACTTCCTCCCGGTCCGATCCGTATTCCTTCTGTGAAAGGTATAGATGCCGTATTGAATTATGCGTTCCATGACTATATGTATATGTGTGCCAAAGAGGATTTTTCAGGGAGGCACAATTTTGCAAAAACCTATGCTGAACACCAGCGGAATGCACAAAAATATTCGGCGGCTTTGGATGCGAGAGGGATAGAATAGTGAATTTTCTTTCCCGGTTTTCCCTGTGCAACGTTCTTTTTCCGTATCTTTGCACGGTGAAACTGCCGAAATGGCTCAGTTGGTAGAGCAATTCATTCGTAATGAATAGGTCCCGGGTTCGAGTCCCGGTTTCGGCTCAAAGGGTGCGGAAGATTCTTCCGCACCCTTTTTTCTTGGATTTTTTCTGTGGAAAGCCCTCTGTCGGTAGTTTTCGGACAAGGATGGAATCTATTCGTCAAACTTTGATTTTTATTCGTCAAAGTTTGACGAGTAAAAAAGTCGCCGTTTTACGGTGGCTAACTCTGCGGTTTGGCACTCGTAACTCCGCGAGTTAGAAAAATTACTCCGCGTTTTAGGAGTGTTAAACAGGGCTTTTACGAGGCATAAACCGCGGAGTTACAACCGCTGTTTCGCGGAGATGGAAATATGTGTCGTAAATAGTGGAAGTTCTTGTGGAAAAAACTGTTTGTGGTGTTGTGGAATAAAAAGTGATGCAGATATATGTCAGTCTATGTATTTTAGG
>CAVEJA010000057.1:0-3158 GCA_963615745.1 Duodenibacillus sp. | reverse complement strand
GTATATCATCTTTTGAATCGGAGGCTTGAGAACTCTGTTGTGTGTTGTTTTGAGCACCCGATTGCGCACCTGCCTGACTGTACATCTGGGCACTGGCTGCCTGCATCACCTGATTCAATTCCGCAGTTGCAGTATCAATAGCTGCTATGTCCTGCGCTTTATGTGCCGTCTTTAACTTCTCAACAGCTGCTTCAATAGAGGATTTCTGATCCGCAGGAATCTTGTCGCCATTCTCCTTCAGGAAATTCTCTGTCTGGAATACCATAGAATCGGCTTGATTGAGCTTGTCTATCTTCTCACGCTCCTTCTTGTCCGCATCCGCATTCGCCTGAGCTTCTGCTTTCATACGGTCAATTTCCTCTTTTGAAAGACCTGACGAAGCCTCAATACGAATAGCCTGCTCTTTTCCAGTAGCCTTGTCTTTCGCTGAAACCTTTAAGATACCGTTTGCATCTATATCGAAACTTACCTCTATCTGTGGAATACCGCGACGCGCAGGGGCTATTCCTGTCAGATTAAACTGACCTATGCTCTTGTTCTGCGCAGCCATAGGACGCTCACCCTGCAATACATGGATGGTTACTTCCGTCTGGTTGTCAGCCGCAGTGGAGAATGTCTCGCTCTTCTTGCAAGGAATCGTCGTATTGGAATCTATCAGCTTGGTCATCACACCGCCCAAGGTTTCTATACCCAGAGAAAGAGGAGTGACATCAAGTAATACTATATCACCTACTCCATTTTCCTTATTCAAGATAGCACCCTGAATACTTGCGCCGACTGCCACTACCTCATCGGGATTCACGCCCTTTGAAGGAGCTTTTCCAAAGTATTCCTCTACCAGTTTCTGTACGGCAGGTATACGGCTTGAACCACCTACCAGGATAACCTCGTCAATATCGGAAGGAGACAGCTTCGCATCTTCTATCGCTTTCTTACAAGGCTCCAGACAATCCTGGATGAGATTGTGTGCCAATTGCTCGAATTTAGCACGTGTCAAAGTCTTAACCAAATGCTTTGGAACACCGCCCACAGGCATAATGTAAGGCAAGTTTATCTCAGTAGTCGTAGAGCTTGACAACTCTATCTTGGCTTTTTCCGCAGCTTCTTTCAAGCGTTGCATAGCCATTGGGTCCTGACTGAGATCCGCACCCTCGTCATTTTTGAACTCATCTACCAGCCAATTGATAATGACATGGTCAAAATCATCACCACCAAGGTGGGTATTACCATTGGTTGAAAGCACCTCAAAGACACCACCGCCAAATTCAAGAATAGAAATATCGAAAGTACCGCCTCCCAAATCGAACACGGCAATTTTCATATCCTTGTTGCTCTTGTCCAATCCGTAAGCCAAAGCGGCAGCGGTCGGCTCATTTACAATACGGCGGACATTCAGACCCGCAATCTCACCAGCCTCTTTCGTTGCCTGGCGTTGGGAATCGCTGAAATAGGCAGGGACGGTAATCACCGCATCCTTCACTTCCTCTCCCAGATAGTCCTCCGCAGTCTTCTTCATCTTCTGCAAAATAATGGCGGAAATCTCCTGCGGAGTATACTGACGACCGTCTATTTCCACTCTTGCCGTGTTGTTGTCACCTTTTACTACGGAGTAAGGGACACGGGCAATTTCCTTCTGAACCATATCGTACGGCTCTCCCATAAAACGCTTGATACTATATATGGTGCGTTTCGGATTGGTTATAGCCTGTCGTTTGGCAGGATCACCCACCTTACGCTCCCCGCCCTCAACAAAAGCTACCACAGAAGGAGTTGTTCTTTTGCCTTCGGAATTGGCTATAACCACCGGTTCATTACCTTCAAATACAGATACACATGAGTTAGTTGTACCTAAATCGATACCAATAATCTTTCCCATAATCAATTTATTTTTGTTTTTTATTATTCTAAAATCATTCACTTTTGCAGTACAAACTGCACTTTTGTATATAGCAACGACTGTGCCAAACCATAAAGAAACGGACAGGATTATACATTTTGCCATGCCAATCCTGTCCGCCTATGCGCAAATATGTCCTTTATTCTCCCTTTAGAAATACTCTTTCCACCAAGAAGCTTTTTTCGCCTCCAGCAATTTCTCTGCCGCAGGAAGCTCTTTCCAACTGCCGTCCTCCTGACCTATAACCATCGTTCTGCCGAGAGCCGCCTTGTACTCCATCAGATTACGGCATGAAACAGCAAGACCTCTAAGAAGGGTCTGTGTAAACGGTGATATCTCATTCTCCATTGTGCACACCCTCCATGATTATCTTATACTTATTGAAATCGAAGATTTTGTTGATGCCATTCTCCGATTCCGCCACCACTTCTGAGGGACAGGAATTATTGTCCAGCAGTACCCAGCGGTCTACAATGTGGCTGTAAATACCGAACAGATTCTTTATTCCCGCATAATAACGGCGGCGTATCACGTTCTCTGGAATGTTATGCCCTCCCTCGCTCACGCGTTTCGCCACTCTTCTGATTGCCACTTCTGGAGAACTTAGCCAGAAGAACAGCAGTATAACCCTGTACCCTGCCTTATGCGCTTTCTTTATCAAACTGTCATAAGACCGCGTGGAAAGAGTTGTCTCCAGCGCAAAAGTAACTTTATTCTGCATCAATGTGGATATACGCTGCAGCATCAGTCTGCCGGCATCTATGGGAACGCTCTCCGGATGAAAAGGAGAAAGACCTTTGGCTATCTCGTCCGCATTGACATATTCCTCACAATCCAACGTACCCGGCAGCATGGACAGGGCAGCCGTAGTCTTGCCCGCCCCGTTACATCCCGCTATAATATATAAGTTCTGTGCCATACTCCGCCTCTTCATATATGCAGTGACAAATATACGACTTTCTGCCGAGATGGGAAGAACGCCTCGTTATTTAACGATATTTTAAGCAAAAACTTTTGACGAGCCGATGTTATCCCATATCTTTGCGACCATATTTCGTTCAACATTCTAATGAATTAATTTTATGAAAATCAAATCTGAGATTATTGCAGCCGCTATCATTGCAGTTGGAATCATGCAGTCGGGAATGTCTTTGGAGGACGGGATTGTCAAATTCAAAGAAATGGACAGAAGGATCACAGTAAAAGGCCTCTCCGAACGGGAGGTAAAAGCAGACAAAGTCACTTGGCCTCTAATCTACAA
>CAVEJA010000056.1:0-2195 GCA_963615745.1 Duodenibacillus sp. | reverse complement strand
CGAACACGATGTTCCTGTTCACCTTGGAAATGGCCTCGATGACCTTGTCCTGATTTGACAAAGTTGATTTGCAGAATCTGGTTGTTTCCGCAGAAGAGATGGAGGCTGCGGAAGGACTTGTTGGTAACGATTTGAAGGCGGCTATCCAACAAGCGTACCATAATATATATACGTTCCACGAAGCTCAACGTTTCCAAACCATAACAGTGGAAACCTGTCATGGGGTGGTTTGCAGGCAGAAAGCCGTAGCGATAGAAAAGGTGGGCTTGTATATTCCAGGCGGTTCTGCCCCACTCTTTTCTACTGTGCTGATGCTGGCAGCTCCCGCACAGATAGCGGGATGCAAGGAAATCGTGTTATGCACTCCTCCTGCGAGGGACGGCTCGGTCAATCCCGCCATCCTTTATGCGGCAAAACAGTGCGGGGTAAACCGTGTTTTCAAGGTTGGAGGGGCTCAGGCGATAGCCGCAATGACCTATGGCACGGAAAGTATACCCCGGGTAGACAAGATTTTTGGTCCGGGAAACCAGTATGTGATGGCAGCCAAGCAACTGGCTACTCTTTATGGGGTGGCTATTGATATGCCGGCAGGGCCGAGCGAGGTGGCGGTTATCGCAGACAAGAACGCTGAAGCCTCTTTTGTAGCGGCCGATTTGCTGAGTCAGGCGGAACACGGACCAGACAGCCAGGTCGTACTCATCTCTGACAGCGAGCCGCTCATTTTGAAAGTGGAGCAGGAAGTGGAGAGACAATTGTCTGTCCTTCCCCGGAAGGAAATAGCGAAAAAGGCTTTGGAACACAGCGTCTGCATATTGGTTCATGATATGCAGGAGGCGGTAAACGTGTCCAACCTCTATGCGCCGGAACATCTGATTATAGCAGCGGACAATTACCGTGAGATAGCGGATGCGGTAACGTGTGCGGGAAGTGTCTTTGAGGGGAAATGGAGCTGCGAAAGTGCGGGCGACTATGCTTCCGGCACCAACCATACACTTCCTACAAAGGGATATGCACATGCTTACGGTGGGCTTAGTCTGGACAGTTATGTAAGAAAGATGACTTTTCAGGAACTTTCTGAAGAGGGTGTTCTGAATATCGGAAAGACTGTCATGGAAATGGCGGGCCAGGAAGGTCTTCATGCGCACCAAAAGGCAATGGAATTAAGATATGGCTACGTGCTGAAAAAAACTAAGAAAGATGAAATCGCTTGAAGAGTTAGTGCGGCAGAACATTTGGAAGCTGGCTCCGTATAGTTGCGCGCGCAATGAATATTCGGGAAAGGAAGCCTCTGTTTTTCTGGACGCCAACGAGAATCCATACAACAGTCCCTGTAACAGGTATCCTGATCCGCTGCAAGAGGAACTGAAAAAACAGTTGTCCCTCGTCAAGGGTGTGCCGTCTGAATGTATCTTCTTGGGAAACGGTAGCGACGAAGCCATAGACTTGGTGTTCCGCATATTCTGTAATCCGGGAGAGGACAATGTGGTTTCCATCTCCCCTACCTATGGAATGTATCAGGTTTGTGCGGATATAAACGATGTGGAGTATCGGGCGGTAGAGTTGAACAGGGATTTCAGCGTGGATGCGGAGCGGCTCTTACAGGCGGTGGATGCTCATACGAAGATCGTATTTCTCTGTTCTCCCAACAATCCTACTGGAAATCATCTGGACGAAGACGAGATGCGGAAAATCATTACCGGGTTTGAAGGGATTGTCGTACTGGACGAGGCTTATGGGGATTTCTCACAGCAGGCCTCTTTCGGAAGCCGATTGGATAAGTTTTCCAATCTGATAGTCCTCCATACGATGTCAAAGGCATGGGGAAGCGCGGCTATTCGGTTGGGAATGGCGTTTGCTTCCAAAGAGATTATCGGGTTGTTCAATAAGGTCAAATACCCTTACAACATCAATCTGCTGACCCAACAGAAAGCACTGGAACTGCTGAAACGCCAGGAAGATGTGGAGCGTTGGGTGAAAATCATCTTGAAAGAAAGGGAGTCTCTGATGGAGGCGGTAAAGGATTTGCCTTATTGTGAGGAGGTCTATCCCACGGATGCCAATTTCTTTTTGGCGAAGATGAGCGGAGCAGATGACATATATAATTATCTTGTAGGTTGTGGCGTAATTGTCAGAAACCGTTCTTCCTAACCCTTATGTAACGACTGCATCAGAATAACTATTGGTACTCCAGATGA
>CAVEJA010000055.1:5846-6702 GCA_963615745.1 Duodenibacillus sp. | reverse complement strand
CAGGAGGACTTCTCAGGAAGTCCTCTTTTTTTTTGTTCAGAAAAGCGGCTGGGGAAAGTGTGGCTGGGGGATATCCAGAGGGCGATTTCCGCTACTTTTTCCTCCTGTCTTCAGGGGAGGCGTGAAAGGTTTCTTAACATGCGATTTAACACTTTGCGGAGATAGCGATCGTAACTCTGCGGTTTAGAAAAATTGTTATACGGTTTTACGCCTCGAAAAAGCCCGTTTTAACACTCGTAATTCGCGGAGTTATTACCCGTAAATTGCGGAGTTGGAAATAGGCGTTTGCGGAGTTCGTTTGGATGGGCGGGCGAAGAGTGTTCTGTTCTTTCTGTAATAGTGTTCTCTTTACGAGCATAAAAAACGACACAATCCAAAGATTATGTCGTCTGTATGGGCTTGGTAGATGGCTATTTCTTGAAATACTTGTCTTTGATGTCCATCCAACGTGGAATGTGAATGTCTTTGTTATAGAAGTTCTTGTAGCTTTTCTCCATTCGTTCTCTCCATCCGATTGCCTTGTCGCGAGTGTCGGGATTATTGTAAACGGTCTCTTCTATTGCCGACAGATAGTCTTCGAGGCTCTCAAAGGGCGTGTAATGTATGGTTTTGCTGTTTGAGTACCATTTGGCAGGGCGTATTTTATGTATAGTTCCGTTCTTGAATTGTACGTTAATAGCCCATTTGTCTGAGGTTCTGCATATCTCCCAGATGTTTTGAAGCCAGAGTTTCTTTATGGTAACCACTCCTTCTTCTGACATCATATATCCGAATATGATGTATTTTGCGTGAAGCATATATGGCTTGTCTATTATTTCTTGCTGATAAGACTTGAAATCAGCAATGTCAAAACCAG
>CAVEJA010000055.1:4247-5819 GCA_963615745.1 Duodenibacillus sp. | reverse complement strand
CGCTTTTACTTCCAGTAAATCCTTTGTCTTGTCATCCGGATTGAGGAATATGTCGGGTGGCATTTGCGTGTTTTGGTTGTGGGTATATGCGATACCGTTTTTTACAAGCCAGCCTTCGAGCCACTCCTGAATGATATTCCCGACAACATCTTTTTGCTTTACGATGATGTCTACATTTCCAAGATAGAAACGGATCTGACCTTTAATGGTCAGTATCTTGTCAAGATTGAGCAATCTGTCGTACACTTGCTCTGGTGTCAATCTCTCCATGAATTATATAGATTCAGACATTTTAATAATTGCGTGGCTACTGCTTTAATGACTGGAACTGCCACGGTGTTGCCTAACAAATCAAAGCCCTCTTTCTCCGTTACATCGAACTTGTAACTCTCCGGGTAGCCGAATAGGCGCAGTCCTTCGCGCAAGGTGAAACGGCGCAAGCCGCCATTGTCACCTACATATAGCTTCTGCATATCCATAGCTACCAGTGTCGGGGCGATTTCTTTTGGGCTTAAAACTTTGTTTATCTCAAAACTTAGTTTCCCGGCTACAATATTGTAACCCTTGGGTTTCGCTGTGTCGTATTCTCTATGGCTGACGGAGATGCCTTCCTCGTTTTTTGTGGTGACTTTTTTCTTGGGGTGTTCAAATTTCAGATACCCCTTTTTCTCCAAGTCTTCAAGCATTTCGTGCAGATTCTCTGACTTGTAGAAAGTGGATATTTGCTTTTCTGTCAATGGCATCCCGTCCATCCATTCAATGCCTATCAGCTCTGCCCATTTCTTCTTTCTGCGTTCTTTGAGCATTTCGTTGAGCAGGTGTTTCTGCTCTATGCTTACCGCACCCTTCGTCTCCAAGTCCCAACTGTGTATATTCGTAGAGCCGCCACGTTTGTCCTTGATGGATTTGCCATAAAGTTCCTCAATAGTAAACTTTGAAAGCAGCCGCTCAACGAATGGTGTGTGGCTCGTAGGCTTTCCCTTTTCAAGAATATCGCCAAGAGAAGCCTTTGATTGCCTCATTCCAACAAGCGGTACGGCAAGGTTTCTTGTTCCGACAATATATATGCGTTTGCGTTCTTGCGGAACGCCATAGTCCTTTGAATTAAGAACACGGTAGGTCACTTCGTAATCCAACGTTTTCAGATGGGCTATTATTGTGCGCAAGGTGTTGCCGTGGTCGTGGTTTTCCAACCCCTCCACGTTCTCCAGCAAAAAGCCTTTGGGCTGTTTGTCTCTTAAAATACGCTCCACCTCGAAGAACAACGTGCCTCTGGTATCTGCGAAACCCATTCTTTTGCCTGCGGATGAGAATGCCTGGCAGGGAAATCCGCCTAACAGGATGTCGAAATCGGGGATGTCGCAAGACTTAATCTGCGTAATGTCTCCTGCAATAGACTCGTCTGGGTGATTCTGTTGAAGCACCTTTATGGCGTAAGGCTTTATCTCGGAAGTGAAAACACATTCTGTCTCAAGTCCGAGTTCTTTTGCTGCAAGTTCCAGTCCGCAGCGTATTCCGCCAATTCCGGCAAAAAGGTCTATAAATCGAATCATTTGTTTGTCTCTGTACGGA
>CAVEJA010000055.1:526-4237 GCA_963615745.1 Duodenibacillus sp. | reverse complement strand
GATTTTTTACTGCCAATAGATATGGTAAGCAAAGATAATCATTATTTCTTAATATCCCAATCAAAGAGAGGGGACTTTGAAAAAGCCGCAAACAGTCTTGTAAAGGCTGTTTGCGGCTTTTTGCGAATAGGGGTTGGGAATTATTTCTTCCACAGACCGTGGAGATTGCAGTACTCACGCGCGGAAACGATTTCTTCCTTTATGGTGAATACAGCTTCGGGAGCTTGACCTGGTTTCAGCTCTTTGCGGTAAACTCTTGTGGGCGTGAGCAGCTCTATCCATTGGATGTAATGCTCCTCCAGCATGGGATGGGCGGCACTTCCCACAGAAACTTTATATCCTGCGGCTGTCTTTTCAATGACGGGAACGTGTTTTTCAACTGCTCCGTCCGAGGTGTTTCCTTTCAAAAGCACCATTGGCTTCCCGCAGCAGACCAGAGTTCCGCTGGCGGAGTTCAGGATTTCTACTACATTGCCACAGATAGGGCAACGGTAAATTTGTCGAGTCTCAGTCATAATGGCTCCTTTCTTTAATGGGTTATAGCTGTCGATATGAGCAACCTACGGCAAATGTACATAATAATTTGGGAGAAACGCTATTTATTATGGAGAAAAATGTTTGTGCGGATGGCGTGGTGGGGATGTGCATTGCCCCATGCTGCTACGTGTATATGGCAAAAACGGAGACCTTGTTTCGGAATATAATAGTAATAAATATTCTGTTTGTTCTAAATATTAATAGTATCTTGTTCTTGCAGAGGACTTAGTGGGGTCTTTTCTATGAGGAGGAAATTTTGTGTATGGATGAAATAAAGTATCTGTAAGTGTGTTTGCGGATGCGGAAAGTCTTACTTTTGTAGAAGATTTGCATCCTTGGAAAGTATGTAAAATCGGAATATGCGTAAATAAATATGCAGACTTTATTGGATATATTACAAATAGACTCCACCTCCGGTCGGGAACGGGGACTGGCGGAATATCTGTCCAGACGGTTCAAAACTCCGTATAACGAATTGTACGGAAGCGAGGTCGGGGACGGGACACTCAATCTGTTCTTCAAATGGGGTGTTCCGCAGGTGGTCTTTTGCTCTCATCTGGATACCGTCCCGCCGTATATAGCTCCGTCTGTCTGCAAGTTGCCCGATGGCGATGTGGAAATCAAAGGACGGGGGGCTTGTGATGCCAAGGGGCAGATCTATGCGCTGTGGAAAGCATGCAAGACTTTGGAGGAAAGGGGAGAGGACGGATTCGGTCTGCTGCTCCTTTCCGGGGAGGAAACCGGCTCTTGGGGAGCAAAGGCGTTCCGTTCTTACGGGGAGCAAAAGGCTGACGGCACGACGGAATGTGCGGAATATGTCATCGTGGCAGAGCCTACGGACGGCAGGATGGTGAGTGCCAGCAAGGGTACGAAGTCCTTTTTAATTACTTTGAAAGGCAAGTCTTTCCATTCTGGTTATCCTGAATATGGCGAGAGTGCCGTGGATAAGTTCGTCGATTTTGTTTCCGAACTTCGTAAAAAAGTCTTTGCGGAGGATTCCCTGTTGGGAAAGACTACATGGAATATAGGGAAATTGGAGAGTGACAATCCGCAGAATGTGTTGAGCGAGGAGGTTTGTTTCCGACTGTATTTTAGGACTACGGAGGCTTCGGATCAGGAAGTGCGGGAGTATGTTCCGCAGCTGGTGGCATCCTTCGGCGGGGAATGCGAGTGCTATGGAGGGGACAGCCCTATGCGCTATGTGACGCTTGATGGCTTTGAGACCACGACTGTCGCCTTTGGAAGTGATACTCCGCAGCTCAGCAATTTTCGAAAAAAGATACTCTGCGGTCCGGGCAGCATACTATGCGCCCACAGACCCGATGAGCATATTTATCTGTCGCAATTGACAGAAGCCGCACAGAACTATGTGCGTATGTTTGATAAACTAAAGCAATAATACAGATACGATGATTGTAATGAAATTCGGAGGAACTTCCGTTGGGGGAGTTGCTCCTATCCGGCAAGCAATTTCTATTGTCCGAGGACGGCTGGAACAGAAACCCGTAGTGGTGGTTTCCGCCATGTCGAAGGTGACAGATCTCCTGTATAGGATAGCCGAGACGGCTTCCAACAAGGAGGAGGAGAAAGTTGTCTCCTTAGTGGAGGAACTCAGAACGCTTCATGTGGAAGTGGCGGAACAGCTGATGGAACATGATGTGGCGAATATGCTGCCTGCTGTTTCCGCCATAAACGAGATATGTGACGAGCTGGAACGTTTCGTGGTGGCGGTAAGTGCGATAGGCGAGCTTTCGCCCCGGAGCAAGGCGGTCATTGTGTCTAACGGAGAAATGCTCTCTTCCACGATTATCGGTTATGCGATGAATGCAAGTGGTATTCCCACCGCATGGGTGGACGCGCGGCAGATGATAGTAACTGACGAGGCGGATGTGTTGAAGGGAGAGCCGGACAAAGAGAAGATACAGGAGCTGGTTCCAGAGAAGATATCCAACGCCTTCGCCGGTCAAAAAGCCGTGATTACGCAAGGATTCGTTTCCGCGACAGAAGACGGACGCCCTACCATTCTTGGTCGTGGCGGGTCGGACTACACGGCTTCCCTCATAGGAATGGCGATAGATGCCGAGGCGATAGAAATCTGGACGGATGTGGACGGGGTGCTTACCGCTGATCCCCGCAAGGTTTCTAACGCGCGGAGACTGGAAAAGATTTCTTTTGAGGAGGCTGCGGAAATGGCTCATTTCGGTGCGAAGGTGCTTCATCCCATGACCATCGAGCCGGCAGTAAAGAAGAATATCCCCATCTATGTGCTGAATTCCCGGAATCCGGAATGTGCGGGAACGGCGATATTGCAGAGCGAGCAGATAGAAGACGGTGTGAAATCGGTCTCTTTCAAGGAGAATATCCGGGTTATCAATATCTTTTCCACCAAGATGATAAACACGGCAGGCTTTCTGGGCAAAGTGTTCAGAATGTTTTCCGAGAACAATGTCTCCGTGGACTTGATCAGTACTTCCGAAGCCAACATATCCGTCACCATAGACGGGACGCAACAGATAGATGCCTTGGTGGAGCGTCTCTCCGCTTTTGCAGAGGTGGAGGTGGATGCGGGAAAAGCCCAGGTGTCTGTGGTGGGCAAGAACTTGCTGAATACGCCGGGGATAACGGAGGATATTTTCTCTCCGATACAGGAAACGAAGGCCTATATGATATCACAGGGAGCTACAAACATCAATCTGAGTATTGTGGTAGACCGTGTTGATTTGGAGAAAACGGTGCAGGCTATCCATAACTCCATATTTAAATAGTAATGATGATGGGAAAGAATAGATTCGCAGGCTGTGGAACGGCTTTGGTGACCCCGTTTAAGAATGGCGGTTCCCAGATAGATTACGAGGCGATGGGGAAACTGGTGGACAGACAGATGGAAGCGGGGGTTAATTTCCTTGTGCCATTGGGGACAACAGGGGAAACGCCATGTCTTTCGGATGTGGAGAAGATAAAGCTGCTGGAAGTAACCCGGGAGCATGCCGCCTGTCCCATCGTTGTGGGAGGGGGAACAAACTCCCTGCAACAGACAATCAACAGCATGAAAGTGTTGGAACCGTTCGGGCCGGATGCGTTCCTGATAGTTGTTCCTTACTACAACAAACCTACCCAGAGGGGATTGTATGAATATTTCAAGGCTGTGGCAGGGGAGACGGACAAGGACATTAT
>CAVEJA010000055.1:0-516 GCA_963615745.1 Duodenibacillus sp. | reverse complement strand
GACATTATCCTTTATAATGTACCGGGAAGAACCGGGGCGAACCTGGAAGCGGAGACGACATTGCACCTTGCGGAGATAGACAATATCGTGGCGGTGAAAGAGGCTTCGGGGAGATACAGCCAGATAGCGGAGATAATAAGAAACGCTCCCGCTGATTTTTCCATCCTGAGCGGCAACGATGACGAAACGCTGTCGTTGATGGCGACGGGTGCTTCCGGCGTGATCAGCGTGGCTTCCAATGTGGATCCCTGCAGGATGGTCGCCCTGACGGAGGCGTTAAGAAAGGATGATATGGATACTGCGCGCAAGCTTCATTATAAGCTGATGCCTCTGTTCAAGAACTGTTTCATAGAAAGCAATCCTATCCCGGCAAAGGCGGCACTGTCCATAATGGGATGGATGGAGAACAGTCTGCGGCTTCCTCTTGTCTCTGCGAATGAGACGACGATGGAAATCATGCGACAGACGGTAGACGATTTGGGATTATTATCTGATTGATATGGCACAATACAGTTT
>CAVEJA010000054.1:0-2408 GCA_963615745.1 Duodenibacillus sp. | reverse complement strand
AGCTGCTATAATGCGATGAGCAAAGAGGGCGTAGAGGCTCTCGTCGCTTGTATGAAGGATTTTGAGAAACAACATTAAGCCAGGAAAAAGACATGAAAGTTTTAGTTGCGACAGAGAAACCGTTTGCGGCAGCTGCCGTAGAAGGGATTCGCAAAGAGTTGGAAGGGGCAGGCAACGAGCTTCTCCTTCTTGAGAAATATACGGACAAGCAGCAGCTGCTTGATGCCGTGGCGGATGTTGATGCGCTGATAGTGCGGAGCGACAAGGTTACTGCGGAGGTGGTGGATGCTGCCAGGAACTTGAAAATCGTCGTGCGTGCGGGTGCCGGGTATGACAATATAGATTGTGAGGCGGCTAAAGCCAAGGGAATTGTTGCGGAAAACACTCCTGGACAGAACTCCAATGCGGTGGCGGAACTCGTGTTCGGCTTGCTGGTTTATACAGTCCGCAATTTTTATAACGGCAAGGCAGGCTCAGAATTGATGGGTAAGAAACTGGGTATTCTGGCTTTCGGCAATGTGGGCCGCAATGTGGCGCGCATAGCCAATGGCTTCGGAATGGAAGTCTTCGCATACGACGCTTTCTGTCCCAAGGATGTTATTGAGGCGGCAGGGGTGAAAGCCGCCGCTTCCCAGGAGGAACTCTTCAAGACCTGCGACATAGTAAGCCTCCATATCCCTGCTACGGCGGAAACGATACAGAGTATCAATGCCGCTCTGGTCGGGAGTATGAGGAAGAATGCCATTGTCATCAATACGGCTCGCAAGGAAGTGATCAACGAGCCGGAGCTGCTGCAGGTCATGGAAGAGCGTACGGACATCAAATATGTCACGGACATCATGCCCGACGCTCATGCTGAATTCCTGAAATTTGAGGGCCGCTATTTCAGTACGCCCAAGAAGATGGGGGCGCAGACAGCGGAAGCCAATATCAATGCCGGAATAGCGGCTGCCAGACAGATAAATGCGTTCTTCAAGGATGGCTGCACAAAGTTCCAGGTGAACAAGTGACGGAAAGATAATTCAGAGAAAACACTTCGGCAAAGGGGTGTTTTCTTTGCTTTTCATGAATAGGAGATAGTTATACCATAATTATATAGATATAGAATATGGCTACAATAAAACCATTTAGGGGAGTGCGTCCTCCCAAAGCGTTTGTAGAGGAGGTGGAGTCCCGCCCTTACGATGTGCTTGATTCTGAAGAGGCGCGCCGGGAGGCTGGCGATAACGAGAAGTCTTTGTATCATATTATCAAGCCGGAGATAGATTTCCCTGTGGGAACAAGCGAGTATGACCCCCGTGTTTACGACAAGGCGGCGGAGAATTTCCAGAAATTCCAGGACAACGGCTGGCTTGTGCAGGACGGGCAGGAGAACTATTACCTCTATGCGCAGACCATGAACGGCAAGACCCAGTACGGGTTTGTTGTCGGAGCGTATGTGGAGGATTATGTCAATGGCGTTATCAAAAAGCACGAGCTGACCCGCAAGGACAAGGAAGAGGACAGAATGAAGCATGTCCGGGTGACGAATGCCAATATGGAGCCCGTTTTCTTTGCCTACCCCGACAATTCCGTGTTGGATGGCATGATCAGGAAGTATGCCTCAACAACTCCCGAATATGATTTCATCGCGCCGGTAGACGGCTTCGGCCACAAATTGTGGGTTGTCAGTGACAAGGAGGATATAGCCGTTGTTACGGAGCAGTTCAGGCAAATGCCCGGTCTGTATATTGCCGACGGGCATCACCGTTCCGCGGCGGCGGCACTTGTCGGGCTGGAAAAGGCAAGGCGGAATCCGCATCATACGGGCAGGGAGGAGTACAATTACTTTATGGCGGTATGTTTCCCTGCCAGCCAGCTGACCATTCTGGACTACAACCGGGTGATAAAAGACCTTAACGGCATGACTTCGGAGGAGTTCCTTTCCAGACTTTCCGGGGATTTTGTCGTGGAGGACAAAGGACAGGGTATATACAAGCCGCAGAGAGTACACGAGTTCTCCCTTTATCTGGACAAGCATTGGTATTGTCTTACGGCAAAGGCTGGCACTTATGATGAGAAAGACCCTGTCGGGGTGCTGGATGTGGACATCTCCTCCCGTCTGATTGTGGACAAGCTTTTAGGTATAAAGGATTTGCGTACGGACAAACGGATTGATTTCGTCGGTGGTTTGCGCGGATTGGAGGAGCTGAAACGCCGGGTGGACAACGGGGAAATGCGAATGGCTCTGGCTCTTTATCCCGTTACCATGCGGCAGATTATGGATATAGCGGATAGTGGAAAGATTATGCCGCCTAAAGCTACATGGTTTGAACCCAAGCTGCGGAGCGGATTGGTTATCCACAAACTTGATTAGGCAGGAAAGATAAAGGGTGTGAGAGGGAACAGCGGAGGCGTTGTTCCCTCTT
>CAVEJA010000053.1:0-4715 GCA_963615745.1 Duodenibacillus sp. | reverse complement strand
TAAAATGACAACTTAATCGACCTTTATCTGACAACCATTTTCAGGAAAAGACACTCTTTACTTTGCATTTTCCTTTTTATTACCTAATTTCGGGGGGGTATTAATTAATTAATCATTCTCTTTTCAATCTATGGTTACACTCATTATTACCTCCATCCTTTCCATTATAAGGAGAACCCGATTCCTCCTTTACGGGCTGCTGGCAGGCTTTTTCTGTCTGGCATCCTGCTCGGACAAAGTAGACAAAAGAGACCGTTACACTTTCTTAGGGATGACTGTGACCGACTATATCCGCAGTCAGAAGAATCTGTCTCTCTTTTCCAAAGCTCTTGAGAAAAGCCACAACTCCTCTAATTCCAGTAATACCGTCTCCACGCTGTTGGGGACACGGGGGCATTATGCCGTTTTCGCACCCGACAATGACGCAATAAGGATGTATCTGGACTCCGTTTACGGCACAAAAGAGTACAATACCGACACCATGTCCGAGGAAACAGCGAACCGCATCGTCCTCAACTGCGTGATGGACTTCGGCAACAGCGAGGCTTTCCGCCTGACTGACCTTTATGAGGGCGCGCTTACGGAGAACACACTCAACGACAGGCATCTTGTCATACGCTTTGGTGACTGGGGAGACGGCATATTTGTAAAAATCAACAACACATCCAGAGTTCTCAGAGGGGATTTGGAATGTACAGACGGCTATGTACATATCGTAGACCGTGTGATTACACCAGCCCCGAACACCCTGCCAGGGTTACTGGAGACCGTTGGAAACCTTCGTATTTTCACCCGTCTCCTTGCGATAACAGGCTGGGAGGATTCTTTAGTCTTGTTCCGGGACAGAAGCTATGTACAGCCAAACGAGGAATATCCCCAATACCGAATACACAGTTATATGGCATTTGTGGAGACCGACGAGGTGTTCCACAAGGACTGGAACATACCTCTTCCTGTCGTAAACAAGGAAACAGGAGGAGTGGAAAACTGGAATGAGATAGAGCATGCCGTAGCCACGAAATGCCGGGAAGCCTACCCTTCCGCCCAAGACGGCAATCCCAAAAGCACCCAAAACGCGCTCAACCAGTTCGTTTCCTACCATCTGATACCCTTCAAACAGCCTTTCGACAAACTTGTCAGCCACAACCATATCAGAGGATATGCGGACGGATGCCAGAAATTAGGAATAGAACCCATCAATGTCTGGAACTATTTTCAAACAATGGGCAAGCCCAACCGACTGCTGAAAATCACAGAAACGGCAACAGACGGGGTGAAACACCTCAACAGACACTGCCTTTACGACAACTCCTTCTTCGGAACATACAAGGAAACATCCTGCGACATGGAGGGAATCACCGTGCATGGGGACAATGGGGTTTGGGAAAACTATTGCACAAACGGCTACTACTACCCCATAGACAATGTTCTCCTCTATGATGACAGGGTGAAGTACACTGTCCTGAACGAGCGCATCCGCTACAATTTCACCCAGAATCTTCCTGAAATTATCACCAACGAGCTGCAGTACAGCACAAAAAGCCTGACTGCGGACTACTGTGACAATCTGATTCTCCGCAACGGATGCAGCATGGAGACCTCCGGCACCACAGGAGGTGTCGTATACGGAAACGGCAAAGTGAGCTTCTACAACACGGATGTCACCTTCAAGCTCATGTCAGTCCCCTTTCCAGGAAGATGGGAAATCCGAATCACTTACCCCTATCATATTTTTATAGGCGATAACTACAGGGTTGTATTCCGCAAATTCTTTGGCACAAATCCACATTCCGCCACAGGAATGGCTTATAAAGGAGAACTGCAACTTGTCGCAAGGGATATCTTGAACATAGAAACAGACGAGGATTTGGGCTTCGACTCCACGCTGTGCATGGAAAACGACCGGATGATGCAGGCTTATTGTCTGAAGAAAGGTCCCAAACTATACGGTGAGGTAAGGTCAAGAAGCCTGAACTCACAAGCTGGTAGCGGTGCCGTGGTCTACCGTTGGCTGGACAACCGCAATTATCTGTCGCTATTCCGCTACACTTTCAGCAGGGAATACCTGGAGCCGGACAAGGATTACTACATCCGTCTGCAAGGTGTGGTACACCCGCAGAGCGAGGATTTCTATTATACTCCCTTTATGATAGAACTGGTGCCGAAAAACATTTATGACAATCCCGACAAAGCGGAAGATCCCTGGTGAGATTACGGATTCTTTTTTGTACCTTTGGAGGATATTAAAAAAATCATTTTCCAAAGTTATGTACAAGATTCTCTTATCCATGTTCTTGCTGTTGGGCGGTATCGTGCACGTCCAAGCCCAGTCCCTGTCCTCCCATACCAAATGGCATTGGGAGGGAAACACCATTGTTACAGACACCCCCCAACGCCCCCAAGGGCAGAAAAACGCCATCGGTATGGCGTGCAAGAAAATTCCCGTTGTCAGAATAGGATTCGTGGGACTGGGAATGCGCGGACATGCTGCCGTAAGTCGCTTTACCCATATCAACGGTGTGCATATCGTGGCCCTCTGCGACCATGAGAAATCCGCCACGGAGAAAAGCCAGAAAACACTGGAGAACGCAGGCTTTCCTCCGGCTGCCACATATTACGGTGAGGACGGCTATAAGGAACTGTGCAAGAGAAAGGACATAGACCTTATATATATATGTACCGACTGGCTGCATCATTTCCCCATCGCCAAGTACGCCATGGAGCATGGCAAGCATACCGCCATCGAAGTTCCCTCCGCCATGAACCTTGATCAGTGCTGGGAGCTCATCAATCTGTGCGAGAGCAAACGCCTGCACTGCATGATTCTGGAAAACTGCTGCTATGACTGGTTCGAGATGAATACGCTCAACATGGCGCAGAAAGGCGTGTTCGGAGAAGTCATCCGCGCCCAGGGGGCTTACATCCACGACCTCTCCCCTTACTGGGACGAATACTGGAAGACAGACAAAGACGATTCTCTGGGCTGGAGACTGCGATACAATCAGGAAAACCGGGGAGATGTCTATGCCACCCACGGATTAGGCCCTGTGGCACAAGCCCTCAATATTCACCGGGGAGACCGCATGACAACATTGGTGGCGATGGATACCAAGTCCGTACACGGCAGGGAACTGGTGGAAAAGAACACAGGAAAACCTTGCGAATCGTTCCGAAACGGAGACCACACCACCACTCTGATACGCACGGAGCAGGGAAAGGTCATCGAAATACAGCACAACACCATGAATCCGCAGCCCTACAACCGGCTGTACCAGCTGACCGGCACAAAGGGATTCGCCAACAAATACCCCGTGGAAGGCTATGCGCTTGGTAAGGAACAACTGGAGCATGCGGGTGTCACACCCAAAAACGACCATGTCTCCGCCCACAGTTTTCTGGGCAAAGAGGACATGAACGCACTCATTGACCTATACCGGCATCCCATATTGAAGAAATATGGCACAACAGCCAAAGAAGTAGGCGGACACGGAGGCATGGACTTCATCATGGATTCCCGGCTTGTCTATTGCCTGCAGAACGGACTGCCCCTCGATATGGATGTCTACGACCTGGCGGAATGGTGCTGTCTGGCGGAGTTGGGGGCATTGTCCATGGACAACGGCTGCGCCCCTGTTGCCGTACCCGACTTCACACGGGGGCATTGGAACGACACGAAAGGGTACTCCCACGCTTTCGCCCCTGCGGAACAGGAGGCTGAAACGGAGGCACTCGCTCTGAAAGCCACAGAAAAGCTGAAGAAACAAGCGAAGACAGGAATAACCATCTATAAAACACCACTTCTGACATCATATATTCCATGAAAGAATATCTGAAAAATCTGTACGCCATCTACGCTTCCGCCTTTTTGGCGGGAATCTGCATCAGCATTGGAGGTACGGTAAACCTCAAGGCAGGAGGATTCGTCGGCCCTGTCATGTTTTCATTCGGACTGATAACCGTTGTCCATTACGCCTTCAAGCTCTATACAGGTACAGCGGGATTCATCCAAAACAGCAGGGATTTCATCAACCTGATACACATTCTGATTGGCAATATCATAGGATGCTGGGTAACGGGGCAGCTCATAGCCCTCGCCAGTCCCGACATCATCTGCAAGGCGCAAGCCATCGCAGAAAGCCGCATAGCGGCCCCATGGTACTCCCTCCTCATTCTGGGAGCGGGATGTGGTTTCATCATGACCACCGCCGTGAAGTTCGCCCGTCAGGGAAAATGGCTTCCGCTTGTCTTCGGTGTCCCTGTTTTCATCATGTGCGGGTTCTATCACTGCATCGCCGACGCTTTCTATTACTGCCTCATATCCGCCCGATACCTCGTCACTCCCGCCTATCTGCTTGTCGTCTTGGGCAATTTCATAGGCTGCAACCTGACCCGTACATTATATAAAGAGCCATGAATTTTCTGAAAGGAAGACTTTTATTTCTGACAACAGTCTTTCTCTTCCCTTTCTATGGGGAAACCGCTGTTGCCATATCCGCCAAGAACATACGGAAGATCTCCGTCCAACCCTCCGGCACGGAATGGAAATCACCAGAACTTACGGCATACCATAAAGCGGATTCCAAGGCGTGGTTCTTCTCTTTCAACAATGTGGACGAGGCGCGCAAGGTATTGCCGGAGTTCAGTCCCTACGTGGTCCGTCTGGACGGCGAATGGAGTTTCTGCTGGTCACTCGATTCAGACCACCGTCCCATAGG
>CAVEJA010000052.1:3034-6905 GCA_963615745.1 Duodenibacillus sp. | reverse complement strand
CTATGCGGACTTCCTGACGCAGAATCGCCGGTTCTGCTTATGCTATCGTGAGAAGAACCGCTCCCTCCATCACGGAATCACCCTTGCTGACTGCGATGGCACTGATCACACCGTCCTGTTCTGCGGTGATCTCATTCTCCATTTTCATGG
The DNA here is from genome assembly GCA_963615745.1 of Duodenibacillus sp. Classification (GTDB taxonomy): domain Bacteria; phylum Bacteroidota; class Bacteroidia; order Bacteroidales; family Bacteroidaceae; genus UBA6382. The sequence goes on along the minus strand of CAVEJA010000052.1, from coordinate 6,755 downwards.
CTTCAAGGATGAGCAGGGTCTGCCCGTTCTTCACCTGGTCGCCTACCGACACCTTTATATCATTGATAATACCGGGCAGCGGTGACTTGACAGGCGCGCCTCCGGCAGGAACATTTGCGGGAGATGCCTTGGGAGCTTCTGCAGCCACGGCTGCCTTTTCCCTTGTTTCCGTCTGCGGGGCGGGAGCGGGAGCTGGTTGTTCCTGCGGCTCTGCCACCGGCTTCTCCACCGGAACAACTACCGCAGCGGCTTCCATCGCCTCTCCATTTTCCACTTCCACATCATACACCACGCCGTTTACCAGCACCTGGGCTTTGTTTCCCTTGATGGAAGTGATGTTCACCGCATAGTCTGTTCCATTAACTTTATATCTGTATTCCATTTTGTTGTCTTTTTAGAGTTAAAACTTGGTATTTGTAAAACCGAAAACTTTGGAGTTCCACTCCGTGCTGCGAGGCTGTATGGTTATACAGTCGGACTCCCAGTCATGGGATGCCGCACCTGCCAGCATACGGTTCATGGACAAGGCGATCAGCGCGACATGGAGCTGTTCCTCCTTATTGACAGAAGCGGCGCAAGCCTCCTCCACCGTATTGACGGTATTCCCACCGTCAAGTACCAGCTCTACGTTTATATCTTTGGATTTGATTTTCAGTACACTCATATTCTTCTTTGCTAAAAGGGTTACAAAGGAATATTTCCATGCTTCTTGGCAGGACGCGCCTCACGTTTTGTTGCCAGCTCGGCAAGCGCGCGGCAGATACGGAAACGGGTGTTCCGGGGTTCGATGACATCGTCTACGAAGCCATAGCTTGCCGCCTGGTAGGGATTGGTGAAGAGGTCGTTGTACTCTTTCTCTTTCTCCGCCAGGAAAGCTTTGGGGTCTTCCTGCTCTTTCGCCGCCTTGGCATACAGAATGGCAACAGCCCCGCTTGCCCCCATTACCGCCATCTCGGCAGACGGCCATGCGTAATTCATGTCGGCTTTCAACTGCTTGCATCCCATGACAATATGGCTTCCACCATAGCTCTTGCGCAATGTCACAGTCACTTTGGGCACGGTAGCCTCTCCGTATGCGAAGAGCAGTTTCGCTCCGTGGTCTATCACGGCATTGTACTCCTGACCTGTACCCGGCAGAAATCCCGGGACATCGACCAATGACACGATGGGGATATTGAAACAATCGCAGAAACGGACGAAACGGGCCGCCTTACGACTGGCGTTGCAGTCCAGAACTCCCGCAAACACTTTCGGCTGGTTGGCAACGACACCTACGGACTGACCATTGAAACGCGCGAAACCCACAATGATGTTTCGGGCAAATTTCTCATGTACCTCAAAGAAAGAGTCCTTGTCTACCACAGAGTGGATGACCTCGTACATATCGTATGCCTTGTTGGGATCTTCCGGGAGGATGTCGTTAAGTTTGTCATCCTTACGGCTGATCGGGTCTGTACACTCCACCCGCGGAGCCTCTTCCATATTGTTCTGCGGGAGGTAGGACAGCAGCTTGCGAATACGGAGAGCCATATCCTCTTCCGTGTCGGCTGTGAAATGGGCTACCCCGCTCTTTGTACTGTGGACAGACGCACCACCAAGTTCCTCGGCAGTGACATCCTCGCCCGTAACGGTCTTGACAACCTTAGGGCCTGTCAGGAACATATTGGAGACACCTTTCAACATAAAGACGAAATCAGTAATGGCTGGCGAGTACACCGCACCTCCCGCACAAGGGCCGCAAATGGCGGAAATCTGCGGAACGACACCGCTCGCCTCGATATTTCTCTGGAATATCTCGCCGAAACCGCTCAAGGAAGTGATGCCTTCCTGAATACGCGCACCGCCGGAATCATTCAAGCCAATGCAGGGAACGCCCATCTTCATGGACAAATCCATCACCTTGCATATCTTTTCGGACATCGTCTGGGAAAGACTTCCTCCATTGACAGTGAAGTCCTGTGCGAACACATACACCATCCTGCCATTGATCGTTCCGCTTCCTGTCACCACGCCATCGCCCAGAAACTGTTTCTTCTCCATGCCGAAGTTATGGCAGCGATGCAGTTTGAACACATCCAGTTCCTCGAAACTGCCTTTGTCTAAGAGCAAATCAATACGCTCACGGGCTGTGAGTTTGTTCTTCTCGTGCTGTTTGGCAATCGCTTTCTCGCCACCTCCGAGATGAGCTTTGGCACGCAACTCAACCAAATTCTGAATATTCTTTTCCTGTACAGTCATAAAAATACGATGTAGTTGTTTTTACTATTTTACCTAACGCAGGGACTTCAAACTTGATTTCCCATATTTTTCAAGATGCAAATATACGCAATTTTTGGAAAATCACAGTTCTTACCGATGACATCTTCTTCTTTACCATGTATTCATGTACCCTATCGTCCCGTTGTCCGGGCAATTGTTCCGCGCCTTTCCCTCCCACATATTCCCAAGAATACCTAACTTCGCTGTATGGAAAACGGAAACAACACGGAAAAGAGGGCGGTCATCAGAACAAACTCCTGGCGGGCATGGGTTCTTGCAGCCCGTCCCAAGACCCTGACAGCGGCATGGATTCCTGTCATCATCGCTACCGCCCTGGCATACTCTGACGAAAAAATGAAGTGGATTCCCGCATTATTATGTTTGCTTTTTGCCGCACTGATGCAGATTTCCGCCAATTTCATCAACGACCTGATAGATTTCCAGAAAGGAACAGACCGAAACGACCGTCTGGGGCCGGAACGGGCTTGTGCCATGAGCTGGATTACTCCCTCTGCCATGAAAGCGGGAATCATTGTTACCCTGACAATGGCATGCGGTATAGGGTTGCTGCTTCTGGCATGGGGAACGGTATGGCTTATCGGACTGGGGGTTGCCTGTGTGGTATTCGCCTTTTTGTACACAACGCTGCTCTCCTACTTGGGACTGGGCGACTTGCTTGTGTTTGTCTTTTTCGGCTTTGTACCCGTGTTGGGCACTTATTATGTCCAAGCCGGAACGGTCACCGGGGATGGTGTTCTTTGCGCCTGGGCATCGGGGCTGGTCATTGACTTGCTGCTTATCATCAACAACTACCGGGACAGGGACACCGACCGCATAGCAGGGAAACGCACCCTGATATCCATAAAAGGCGAGAAGTTCGGAAACAGACAGTACCTTTTCACGGGCTTTCTGGCATGGTTGAGTTGCGGTATTCTGGCACTTCACGGGTATCTCTGGGTTTTCATCCTGTCCGCACTCTTTATTCCCCTCCATGTAGCAACGTGGAAGGAAATGGTTCATATACGGGAGGGAAAAGGCCTGAATGTCATTTTAGGCAAGACCTCACGCAATATGTTCCTGTTCGGACTGCTGGTCGCCTTAGGCTTGTTAATGGAATAAACCACCATAGGAAATAAGGATGCGATACTGGAAATGAAAGCCTTTTATTTCAATTTCTCCCACGATGTGCAGCTGGCTGCCGGAAACACGCTTATAAATCCGTCCCGCAACGTACTTGCTCTGGAGCATGACTTGCAGCCATTGGCAGCCTGGGTGGCAGAAGAAGGCGACACAGTGATTGTACATCCCGACATGGTAGAAGCCTGTCGTTCTTTTTATTCCTCAAAAGGGGTGAGAGGCGTGGAATTTACTCCGCATACGAACATCCCCTGCGCCCACATAGAACCGTGGGGATGGGACATCGGGGTACGAAACCGACTTTTACAAGAAGCCAAGCGCGCCC
>CAVEJA010000052.1:0-3024 GCA_963615745.1 Duodenibacillus sp. | reverse complement strand
GTCTGGGAGAGACAAAGGAAACCTTGCCGGAGATGCCTTTGTGCGGTTTCTCCCAATTTTGCAAATCGGAAGAAGAACTACATGACATGGTGGATTCCTTACAGGGAGAGGCGGTTTTGAAAGCCCCCTGGTCCAGCAGCGGAAGAGGACTGCGCTTCCTGAAGAACGGATGGGACGAATCTGTGACCCAATGGGCACTGAAGATTCTTCACACACAAGGAGGCATAGAGGTTCAATCCTATTGCCGGAAGAAGAGTGACTGGGCTATGGAATTTCACGCGCATGCCGATGGACAAGTACGATACACGGGATTGTCCCGTTTCCTCACCTCGCCCTTTTCCGCCTATTGCGGTGGAAAGATAAACTCACAGGAGAATTTATTGTCGGAATGGAAGACGGAGATGCCCATTTCCTTGTTTGAGAAAGTAAAAACCACCCTGGAAAAGATATTGACCCACAAATTGAACGGTGCCTATGCCGGACCTTTGGGAGTTGATATGATGTCCTGCATGGACTCATCGGGGAACACCATGCTGCATCCCTGCGTGGAGATAAACCTCCGCCGCACGATGGGACAAGTAGCTCTATATGTCGCCGAGCGAGTTCCCGCATGGCAGAACAGCGTGTTCGAGATAAAACATGAGCCTTTTGCGGAGAAACTATATTCCTTTTTCCAACAACACCCGGAAAAATATCTGCCTCTCACCCCTTTGACACCACAGACCCGTTTCGCCGCTTACCTGAGGAAAGACTGATTCGCACCCGTCCTCTTGAAAAGGAATCCCAAGACATGGCTTTTGCCCTTCTCTTCCAGAGTACGGAATGTATAGACACCCATATCCAAATCCCCGATATAGAGAGGTGATGTGTAGGAAACGGTTCTAATGATAGAGCCGGTTTTATCCTCTATGGCAAGAAATCCGGCTGAGGCGGCAGGCAGAACCACAGAGTCGTTCCCGGGAGAAAGACACAGCTGCTCTCCGACAATCTCCACCCCGGACACCTTTTTCTTCTTTGTTTGCACAAGGCATACCGGTTCGCTTTCCTGCCCATAGCGATTGATAGCCGTGACGGCATAATTGGGAAGCAAGTGCCGGGGAAGTGCCAAAGGCAGCCTCATCTTATTGTATTTCCGCTGCCAGCACAGGACATTCAACGGATTCTCCGTATTGATTACGGAGTCAAAGGAACAATAGACATTATATGTCACCCCATCTTTCTGCGATGCCGCGTCCCATTCCAGAACATATCCGTCGGATGTCTCCTCTGCCTGTAAAGATGCAGGGGGCTGGGGACACTCCGCCTCACGCTGCCAATCCATCGGCACAGTGAGGGCGGGCAACATGTAAAAATGATTTTTCAAATAATCATATACGGTCTTGCAATTGTTCGTGACGTGCTCGCTGCGAAAAAAAGCCTGTCCGCACTGGATAGAGCGCGAGAACAAGACTTCTTTCTCAATGGTATTCAAAGACCAGTCACCCTCTTTCGAACTGAGCTTATAGGCCGCCAATCCGTTCACTATGGGTCTTCCATTGGCATTCTCCGCCCAATCCAAGGCAAAAGGGTAATAATGCCTTCCCGCCTGGAAGTACATCATGGGCACCAACATATCCATGACACCCTTTTCAAGCCACCCCTGGGCATCCTGATGCACCGTGGCGTATGCGTTCCACCCCAAAGAAGACTGCAAGGAAAGGTCGTTGTATTTTCCTATGGGCGAGCAACTCACCCATACCCACGGCTTGAGGCTCTTGACGGCGGAGTGAATGGCTTCCACGCAACGGGTCACGTTGTCTCTCTTCCATTCGCTTTTGGGAACGCCCTTACCATATTTATTATATGTAGAATTGTCATTGTAACGGATTGAGCTCTCAGGATAGCGGGCGTAATCCAGATGAATACCGTCCACATCATAGTTCTGCGTGATCTCACCACAAAGACTTGCCAGATATTCCGCCGTACCGGGTATTCCCGGATTCAGCATCCAGAACTCATTTGTCCTCATGCAGAGCGAGGGTATTCGGGAGGGCATGGATTGCTTTCCCAGACTTTTTGTCTTTTTCAACGAATGTCCCGGAAAGACAACCACCCAGGCATGCAACTGCATACCCCGTTTGTGACACTCCTCTATGGCAAAAGCCAAGGGGTCGTAGCCCGGAGACTTCGAGGCATGTCCCGTCAGGCAATCGTCCCACGGCTCTATAGCCGATGGATATACCACAGTTCCCCTTATTCTTGTCTGAAAAAAAACGGTGTTAAAATTCGCTTTCTGTAATTTATCCAGTATTTGACACAGCTCATCCTTCTGTTTCTCCCTATTTACTGCGTTATATGCTTTTGTACGAGGCCAGTCAAGCCCTCCAATTGTAGTCAGCCAGACAGCCCGAACCTCCCTTTTAGGAAGTTGGAAAGGACTTCCATAGAGAGAAAATACCATGAAAAAATATGTGAGGAGCAGGAAAAAGTATCTCATTTATGTATTTTAAGTACAAAAATAGTTTCTTTTCGGGCAATGTCAAATGTTTTTCCGTATTTTTGCAAAGGATGACGGGCTGTAAAAACAGCGTCATTTGGAAATATCAAAAAGAATATCAATTTTTAGAAACAACCGATTTAACGATGAAAAAGGTCATTTTATGCGCCATGCTGATGCTGGCAAGTATTGGAGCAAAAGCTCAGTTTGAGGCAGGAACGAAGTATCTGGGCATTTCCGCTACGGGGTTAGGTATATCCTACAGCACCAATGAGAAGTTCCGAATAGGCTTGGACGCAACCGCCGGTATGTTTATAGCAGACAAGGTTCTGGTACGCGCGAATATAGGTTATAACCACACAGACTATGTGGACGACTTTAGCGCAGGCATTGGCGCACGCTACTATTTCAGAGAAAACGGAATATTCTTGGGTGCAGGCGGTGAATTTTCCCATCTTACCAAGAACAACAACGATTTGATGATTCCTATTGAAGTGGGCTATGCTTTCTACCTGAACCACTATATCGCCGTAGAACCTGCCGTATAC
>CAVEJA010000051.1:14136-15528 GCA_963615745.1 Duodenibacillus sp. | reverse complement strand
CCAATAAAGCATGGGAAAAGAATGTTCTAAGGTTGGAGAATACGGATGACCCGGACACCAATGTTGGTACGTTGTTTGGTATTATAGGATTGTAAAGTGTTCTTATCCAAAACCACTTTCTTGTAAAGGCTGGAGGCGTTGAGCAGATGAAGTCTGCCTCCTTGCCAGACGGCAAATCCCAGATGGGACACATCCAGCCCCTCTTTGCTGGTGACGAGAGCGAGAATATCACCGTTTTGTATACAGTCCAGCTTTTTCTGGGACAGTCCCAAGAGATGGTTGGGGATGTATTTTACCGTCATGCTGTTGAGCTGGCTTTCGGTTGATTTGATGGCTTTGATGTATTCGGGATGCTCGGAGAGAGCCTTGTATTTGTCGGGATGCTTGGTCATGTAGTTGCACAGGATTTTCTGGGAGGCGCAGAAATGTCCTTTCTTGCAGTCCTCGGAATTGATTTCATGTGTGAATCCTTGCTTTTCGCAGTTTAATATCCATGAGGAATAATAGTGGTTGCGGGATGTGTAGTCTGTGATAACACCGTTGGGATAACGCTGGTGTTGCAGATAGTGGCAGAAATCCTTGAAAGTGTTCTTTCTGTTCTGGGAAGCCAGTGTCAGGGCGGTGACGACATCGACATAGGTGGTGCAGTCCAGCTCGTCCAGATTGACGACAAGGTTCTCCGTCTCTCCTATTTCCAGCGTGTGTGCCACGTAGGGAATACCGATGAATTTGCGGGCAAAGAACAGGACTTTGTTGGTGTTCTTGGGCAAATGTGCGGCTTCCTTGAGGAGTTTCTCCACTTTAATGGAGTCGGATGCCTTGTATATGACTTTCTTTTGGGCGGATTGTCCTGCGAGATGGCTTGTGCAGGCAAGCAGTAATATCAGAATGTATTTGTTCATGAGCGTATGATGGATATGTTATGGTCAGCCTTCGTGATGGTAAGGCTCTCCGTTCTGGATGGTGAGAGCCCTGTACAGCTGTTCGATAAAGAGCAGACGAATCATCTGGTGGGAGAATGTCATGCGGGAAAGGGAAAGCATACTGTTGCTTCTGTCGTAGACAGACTGGGAAAAACCGTATGGACCACCGATGAGAAATACCATCCGCTTGTGCGAGAGCGTGCATTGTTTGCCCAGAAAAGCGGCAAATTCTATTGAACGGTACTCCTTGCCGCGCTCGTCGAGTAGCACTAAGAAATCATTGGGCTGGAGCTGCTGTAAGATAAGCTCCCCCTCCTTGTCCTTTTGCTGGCTTGCGGAAAGGTTTTTGGCGGTTTTCAATTCGGGGATAATCTTCATTTCAAAGGTCAGGTAATGACCAATGCGCTGTTGATAGTCCTTGATAAGTATGTCCAAATGCTGGTTTGTGGTTTTCCCCACGACGAGGAGC
>CAVEJA010000051.1:0-14126 GCA_963615745.1 Duodenibacillus sp. | reverse complement strand
TGGTTTCTGCGAATTTAGGCTTTGTTCTATGTCCTTTTTGCGAAGAAAGGCTTATCTTTGTACATATATTAAAGGAAACGAAATAGATTATGTATACAGTAGATGAACTGGAAGACCGCCTGATAGATCTGGCGTTTGCAGAGGATATAGGTGACGGCGACCATACCACATTGTGTTGTATTCCCGAGGATGCTATGGGAAAATCCAGACTTCTGATAAAGGAGGAAGGCATATTGGCTGGCGTGGAGCTGGCGCAAAGGGTATTCAAACGTTTTGACAAGAGCCTCCAGGTAGAGGTGATGATACAGGATGGTGCTCATGTCCGCCCTGGTGATGTGGCGTTTGTCGTGACGGGAAAAGTGCGCAGCCTCTTGCAGACAGAGCGGTTGATGTTGAACATTATGCAGAGAATGAGTGGTATAGCCACCATGACCCATAAGTATATGGAGGCAATCAAGGGTACTGGAGCGCGGGTGCTGGACACCCGCAAGACTACTCCGGGTATGCGCATCATCGAGAAACAGGCAGTGAAAATAGGCGGTGGAACGAACCATCGTATCGGGTTGTTCGACATGATTCTGCTGAAAGACAATCATGTGGATTTCGCAGGAGGTATTTCCAATGCGCTGGATAGATGCCGCCAATATCTGAAAGATAATGGCAAGAACTTGAAAATAGAGATAGAGGTTCGCTCTATGGACGAGCTGAAAGAGGTGCTTGCCCACGGAGGCGTAGACCGTATTATGCTGGACAATTTCTCTGTGGAGGAAACGGGCGAGGCTGTCCGGCTGGTTAATCACAAGTATGAGGTGGAGTCAAGCGGTGGAATCACGATAGATACTATCCGGGCTTATGCGGAGCAGGGCGTGGATTTCATCTCTGTGGGGGCTTTGACCCATTCTGTAAAAGGCTTGGATATGTCTTTCAAGGCTTGCTGACAAGGTCTGTTTATTACGGAGGGACAATGAGGAAATTGTTTGTTGTAATTGCTGCCAGTCTGTGTTATGCTGCCTCGCAGGCGTGTACGAATGTGATTGTCGGAAAGAAAGCTTCCAGAGATGGGAGCGTGATGGTCTCTTATAGTGCGGACAGCTATGGCTGTTATGGCGTGATGCAGCATTTTGTTGCGGGAACGCATGCCAAAGGTGAGAAAAGGGTGATCCGTGACTGGGAAAGCAATATATATATAGGAGAGATAGAGGAAGCCCCGGTGACCTATAATGTGGTCGGGAATATCAACGAACACCAGGTCACCATCGCAGAAACCACATTCGACGGTCGTGCGGAACTGGTGGACACGACGGGTATTTTGGATTATGGAAGCCTTATATATATAGCCTTGCAGCGTGCCAGGACTGCGAGGGAAGCCATACAGGTGATGACATCCCTCGTGGAGAAGTACGGTTATCGCAGTTCGGGAGAAACCTTTTCTGTGGCTGACTCTGACGAGGCTTGGATAATGGAAATGATAGGCAAGGGTCTGGGTAACAAAGGCGCGCTGTGGGTGGCAGTGAGAGTGCCTGACGAGTGTATTTGCGCCCATGCCAATCAAAGCCGGATTCATCGTTTCATGCACTATGACAAGAATGACTGCATGTATTCCAAGGATGTGGTATCCTTTGCGCGCTCCAAAGGCTGGTACAAAGGGGCGGACAAGGACTTTGATTTCGCCAACACATATTGCCCGTTGGACTTTTCCGGGGCTCGGGCTTGCGAGGCCCGTGTGTGGAGTGCGTATAATTTGTGGGTGGATGGAATGGAGAAATATTTGGATTATGCCTCTGGGAAGAATCTGAAAGCCGAACCCATGCCTTTGTTTTTCAAGCCTAAAGGGTTGCTGGGCGTTCAGGATGTCCAGGCGATTATGCGTGACCAGTACGAGGGAACGCCTTTTGATATGACCAAGGATGCGGGGGCGGGTGTCTATCTGTCCCCTTACCGTCCGCGTCCGTTGTTCTGGAAATATAAGGAAAAGCAGTATTTCAACGAACGACCCATTGGTACACAGCAGTCATCTTTCACTTTCGTAGCCCAAATGCGCTCTTTCCTCCCTGATGCGGTAGGCGGTGTGTTGTGGTTCGCCAATGATGATGCGAAAATGGTGGCGTATACGCCTGTTTATTGCTGTGCGACAGAGATACCGGAGTGCTATACCAAGAAGTATGGGAACGACACCCAGTTCTCTTTCAAGAGTGCTTTCTGGGTTTGCAACTGGGTTTCCAATATGGTTTATCCGCGGTTCTCTCTGCTTTATCCTGATTTGGAGAAAAGGAGGGTGAGCCTTGAGAACAGGCTTTTTGCCAAACAAGTGGAGATAGAAGCCGATGCGGTGTCGAAATGGTGGAGGAATCCCAAGGATGCGGTCGGGTATTTGACTGACTATTCCGTGGCGGCTGCGGATTCCATGATGCGGGAATGGAAGGATTTGGCGCAATTCTTGATTGTGAAATACAACGATAATGTGGTGAAACCTGAGAAGAACGGTCGCTTTGTTGTGACCCCAGAGGGACTGGGTGCTCCTGTGGAGTCTGTGGGCTACCCGGATGCGGTAAGGCAGCGTATCGTTGAAGAGACAGGGATGAGGTTTCTTGTTCCCGAAAAAGAGAAATAAATAAGACAATTCAAATGTATTGATATTATGAATGACGAAAAGGATTTGATTGCACAGTGCGGAAAAGTAGCACAGCAATGGCTGGATTCTCCTGTCTATGATGCGGAGACAAAGGCTGCCGTAAAGGCTATGCTGGAGAATGATGACAAGACAGAACTGGTGGATTCCTTTTACAGGACATTGGAATTCGGAACTGGCGGACTTCGTGGCATCATGGGGGCTGGAACAAACCGAATGAACATATATACTGTCGGTGCGGCTACCCAGGGGCTGTCGAACTATTTGAACGAGAGTTTCAAGGATTTGAAACAAATATCTGTGGTGATTGGCTATGATTGTCGCAACAACAGCGATTTGTTTGCCCGTACCTGCGCCAATATATTCTCCGCAAATGGAATCAAGGTCTATCTGTTTGACGATATGCGTCCGACCCCGGAGATGTCTTTTGCCATTCGCCATTTGGGATGTCAGAGCGGCATCATCATTACCGCTTCCCACAATCCGCGCGAATATAACGGCTATAAGGCATATTGGGACGACGGTGCCCAGGTGCTGGCTCCTCATGACAAGGGCATCATTGACGAGGTGAACAAGGTGGACGCTTCTGATATAAAGTTCAAAGGCGACGAGTCCTTGATAACCATCGTGGGCGAGGAGATAGACAAAGCCTATTTGGAGGCGGTGCATACCATATCTATTGACCCCGCAGTCATAGAGAAACAAAAGGATTTGAAGATAGTTTATACCCCGATTCATGGGACGGGAATGAAATTGATTCCCCGCTCGCTGAAACTGTGGGGCTTTGAAAATGTGACTACTGTCCCGGAGCAGATGGTGAAAGACGGCAATTTCCCCACCGTAGTCAGTCCTAACCCGGAAAATGCGGAAGCCCTGACATTGGCTTTGAATATGGCAAAGAAAATAGATGCCGATATTGTGATGGCGAGCGACCCCGATGCCGACCGTGTGGGAATGGCTTGCAAGAACAATAAGGGAGAGTGGGTGCTGGTCAATGGAAATCAGACGACATTGATATTCCTGTATTATATCATCAAAAACCGCCTCGCAAAAGGCAAGATGAACGGAAATGAGTTCATTGTCAAGACAATTGTCACGACGGAATTGGTGAAAGCGATAGCCGACAAGAACCATATTGAGATGCTGGATGTGTATACTGGATTCAAGTGGATAGCCCGGGAGATTCGCCTGTTGGAAGGAAAGAAAGTGTATATCGGTGGTGGAGAGGAAAGCTATGGCTTCCTTGCCGAGGACTTTGTCCGTGACAAGGATGCTGTGTCTGCTTGTTCCCTGCTTGCCGAGATTTGCGCTTGGGCCAAGAATCAGGGCAAGACCCTCTTCGATGTGCTGATGGAAATCTATGAGGAATACGGATTTTCCTACAACTATGCCGTGAATGTAGTGAAGCCGGGCAAGAGCGGAGCTGACGAGATAAAGGCTATGATGGAGAATTTCCGCAAGAATCCTATCAAGGAATTGGGAGGAAGTCCGGTCGTGGAAGTGCGGGATTACAAGACCCTCAAGGCTACGGATGCCCAGGGGAATGAGCGTACTCTGAATATGCCAGAGCCAAGCAATGTCTTGCAGTGGTTTGCTGAGGATGGCACAAAGGTGAGTGTGCGCCCCTCTGGCACGGAGCCCAAGATAAAGTTCTACATGGAAATACCTGCTCCGTTCGCCAAAGCGGAGGACTATGATGCGGCGGTTGCTGCAACGGATGCCCGTGTGGCGGAGATAAAGAAGTCTATTGGCGTGTAAGATAGTAGTACTTTCATAAGTAAGAGAAGAAAGGAAAGCAGCAATGAATAGTCAGCCCGCCCCGCTTGTCAGCGTGGTGATGCCATGTTATAACGCCAGCCAGTTTGTGGCGGAGTCCATTGAGTCGGTAATAGCCCAGACTTACCAGAATTGGGAACTGATCATTGTGGACGATTGTTCTACGGATAAGTCCGTAGGCATCGTCCTTGATTATCAGCGGAGGGACAATCGTGTCAAGTTAATCCGCAATATCAAGTCTTCCGGTTCTCCTGCAGAGCCACGGAATATCGGCATTGAACATTCCAAAGGTGAGTATATCGCTTTTCTTGACAGTGATGATATTTGGATGGCGGACAAGTTGGAGAGGCAATTGGCAAAATTCGGGGAGGGTGACTACGCCATTGTGTATGTCAATTACGAGGTGATGCGGGAGGATGGTTCTCGAACAGGCAAGATTATCAAGAGGCTTGCGTACACCGATTACAGGCAGTTGCTGAAATATAATAGTATAGCCTGTTCCGGGGCAATCCTCAGAAAAGAGATTTTGCAGGGGTGTCGCTTCAAGAAAATAGGTCACGAGGACTATTTGTTCTGGCTTACTCTCCTCAAGCAAGGAGGGCTTGCGGCAAACACGAACGAAGTACAGATGATATACAGAGAAAGGGTTTCTTCCGTTTCAAGTAATAAGGTGAGAGCTGCGAAATGGACTTGGAATATATATAGGAATGAGCTTGGACTGAACCTTTTCAAAGCATCAATCTGCTTTTTACATTATGTTACAAAGGGTATAGAGAGGCATTTCGGGGTGTAAATCACCGTCAATTTGCTTTGAAACCATATTGCGAGAGGAGGAAATGTGCCAAATGTTTCGTAGAAATACAAGGAGTGATTATATTTGCACTGTTATTGTCCATTGATAAGAAGCTGTATGATGAAAAAGATTGTTCTTGTGCTGATGATTTCCCTGTGTTCTCTGGGTGTTTATTCTCAGAAAACGCCTCATGCTATTGGTGCTCACTTTGGTGGTTCTACCATAGATTTGGAATACCAGTACCATTTTTCCAATCGTAATTTCCTGGATGCGACAGCAGGGCTTTTCAATTTGGATGAGGGCTTTGCCGCCCAGGTCTTTTACAATTGGAATATCAAGCAGTGGTCTGACTGGACACCATCTTTTGCCACTTGGAAGTTTTGGGGTGGTTTTGGCGGAGGCTTGGGAATATATGATGCCGAGGACAAGAGCGGAGAGTTCTTTCTCGGCCCTGCTGCTACGCTGGGATTCGGTTTCACTCTTCGTGACATCCCTCTGACTTTTGGCTTGGACTATCGTCCCATGGTGGCACTTCGTGTGGGCGGAGGGGACGGCAGTTGCATTATAGACAAAGGTTTCCGAAACATAGGTGTCACGCTGACATATCGTTTCTGAAAGATTGAAGATGCCGTTTTTGCTCTAAGAGATTTGGAAAGAGCGGGCATATAGGGATAAGCAGACTGGATTTCGGTCAGATTTCAGAAGGTTTGAGAGAAATCGCCGGAGAAAGAAGGGCGTTTACCTTTTAAATAAGGTATTGGCATTTTCCCATTCCATGAGAATATCGCACCGTTCATAGGCATTTCCACGGAGCGGCACTTCTTTAAAACCGAGGTGGCGATAGAGGGCTATGGAGGCTTGAAGCCGTGTATTTCCTTCAAGGAATATCCTTTCTATACCATGCGATTTTGCGTATTCTAGCAAAGTCTCGCCTAAATTCCGTCCGATATGCTTTCCCTGATGTTGTGGAGATACTGCCATCTTCGCCAGCTCGTAGGTGTTTTCCTGGGGATGGTGTTTCAAGGCGCAGCAGCCTGCGACTTCATTGCTCTCTGTGATGGCAAGAAATATCTGACCTCCGTTGGTAATGATGTCATCTATGTGTGAGAAAGTCTCAATGTCTGACGGCTCGATTTTGAAGAAAGCTTCTATCCATTCCCTGTTGAGACGGATGAAGTCATCCTTGTATTTTGCCTGATAGGTGGTGATACGGATCATTACTTCTTCGTCTTGATCTCGTAACCTATCTTGGAGAATGCCGTAGCGTAGTCTTTTTCGGATGCTTTTCGTTTGTCATAGATAATGGTAACCTCCTGTTTGGGTACGGAGGTAAGGATTTTCTTTGTTCCCTTTACAAAGCGTATGTTCTGCTTGATTTTGTTCTCGCAACCGCTGCAATGCATCTGTGGAGTGGTGGTTACGGTGAGTGTGTCAATGTGGTTCTTTGTTTTTTGTGCGCTGACAGACAGTGTGCCGATAACTGTAACGGCGATGAAGATAATTTTTCTCATTGTATGTGTTGTTTTTATTGTTTTTCGAATTTGACCCGGATGCCGATATAAGCCATAGCACCCTCGGTGGGTCCCCATATCTGGGTGGCATCGAAGAGGGAGGACCATGGGTTTGTTGCTCCGATAATGGGTTGTTTCATTTTGTAATTGGTTAGATTCTCTCCACCGAAATAGAGCGTGAAGTGACGGAACTCGCGGGTGACTTGTGCTTGTAGCTGGAAAAAAGTGGGATAACAGGAGTTGTCATATAGTCTTCCTTTCCCGTTGAGATGTCCTGTGAGGTCGAACTTCCACAGTTCCATGGGCGTTTTGTAGGACATGGTGAGAAGTCCCTTGTAATATGAAGTGAGCGGTCGGTGGCGCAATATGCCGTTATAGGTGGTTCGGGCATCGTTGATGCGGAATGCGGCAGTGGTGGAGAATCCTTCAAAAAAGGGATATGTCGCATCTATTTGCAGGGTGTGGCTGTAACTGCTTCCGTTGAGATTTTCAAAGGAAACGGTATGCGGACCTGCATTTCCGTCGATGTTGATGACCATTTGTCGTACAAAGTCCGTATAATAGTATTCCATATTCAGTTCCAACGGCTTTTGGGCGACGGAGATATTGAGGGATGCGGACATCCCGTAATTCCATGCTTCCTCTTGTTGCAGAGATTTGTTGATATGGAATGACCGCCCGGATGCCAGCAAAGGCGCGTTTTCCGCCAATGCGTGCGGAGACCGGTAGCCCTTTCCTGCGGAGGCACGCAAGGTGAGTATCGTGAAAGGAGAGTACTTGATGTGAAGTCTTGGAGTAAGGAATGCACCGTAAGCGGAGGAGTAATCCCATCTCAGCCCTGGCATGACGGTGAGCAGTTCCTCTATCTTATAGGTATATTGGGTATAGACTCCGCAGGTGTTTTCCGTGGGGTTTCCTTCATGCGGTAGTGATTCGCTGACGGTTTCCTTGTAATGGTCGTGATTGAAGGATGCTCCTGCGGATATGTTGTGTCGGTTTGTGATGTCTGTCTCATACATCAGCTGCGCATAGCCGTTCTGTTGGGCTACATTGTACTGGTTTTTTCCGAAAGTGTAGTCGGCGTCATGGTAAGAGCCGTGTAGCATAAGGGCTATGCTTGAGTTGTGTTCGTCTTGGAACAGGATGGCGTTTTTCCATTGCGCCTCGTACCGGTCGGTCTTTGTGTCAATGCCATAATGGGGAGTTTGCATAAGGGAAGCACTGTGTCGGCTCATGCCTCCTTGCCGCTGGTCTCTCAGCAAACGGGTGGATAGTTGGGAGATAAAGCCCGGTGATACATACGCCCATCTGTGCATCAGGTTGTATTGCCGTATTTTCGGCATATCCATGAAACCGTCGTGGTTGGCATCATGGTCGCGTTGGCGGTTTTCGTAATGAAGGAGGAGACTTGTGGACAGCCGTTTGTTCAGATGCACGTTGGCATCCGCATTTGCCTCCACTTTTGTCTGGGAGTCGTAATACACGTTCCCTCTTGCTCCGTCTGGGTTCTGCGGCTTTTGAAATTCAATGTTGATTTGTCCCGTAGTGCTTTCGTAGCCGTTCTTTACGCTTGCCGCGCCTTTGGACACTTGTATGGATTGCATCCATCGTCCCGGAACATAGCCTAAGCTGTATGGGATGCTGGCTCCGCGAAGATTGGGAATGTTCTCGGTCAGCATCTGTACGTATGTTCCGCTAAGTCCTAATAGCTTGATTTGTTTCGCGCCGGTGGCTGCATCCGTATAGCTGACATCGACAGACGGGTTCGTGCTGAACGATTCGCCAAGATTGCAGCAGGCGGCTTTCACCAGCTGTTCCTGACCGATCATCTCCGTATTGCTGGTTCTGTGTTTGGATTTCGTGCCTTGGGAGGCTTTTATTACGACATCTTTCAGACTGAGTGTGGTTGCTGTGCTGTCTGTCTGCGACCATGTGGTCTGCGGAAAAGCTGCCAGTAATACCAGTAGATATGGTGTTGCTTTCATTTCATCTTGGTTTTATGGCTGCAAAGTTACGGAGCGGGCGATGCCGGTTGTTTATATAATTATGGATAATTCTTACATGTCATCCAAAGAGCAGCGTTTGATGTCTCCCTTGTTTCTCTTGAATTGTGACGGGGTTATGCCTGTCTCTTTTTTGAATTGGGCACTCAGATGGGCGGGGCTGCTGTACCCTAACTCATAGGCTATCTCCTCGATATTCTTCCTTTGGTGGCACAGCATCTCCTTGGCGTACTCAATCCGCAGGAGGATGCTGTAATGCTCAATGGTCATCCCTTTGGTCTCGGAGAAAGCCTTGCTGAGTGTGCTGTACTCTTTCAGCATTTGCTTTTGCAGATATTCCGACAGTTTGGGACGCTCTCCTTTTGCCTCAACCCAAGCCTGTACATGTTTCTTGATTTCTTCCACCATGATGGATTGGGAGTTTTCCAGCAGCTCAAAACCCAGACGGGCGAGTGAAAGCCTCAGTTTTTTCTTTTCGTTTTCCTGAATGGTCTCGCTGAAACAAGCCTTTCCCAGTTCTACCTGTATATGTGTATATCCGCAGTCCGCAAGTAGCTTCTCTACGGCTGCGATACAACGGGAGCATACCATGTTCTTGATACGGACAGTACTCATAAACTATTGGAGCTTGTGCGGGAGATGCTTGTCGCAAAGAGCCTCCTCATGATATGGGAATTATCGTTTGTCTGCTCCCCACATGAGCTTGTTGCGCAGCGTGTCGAAATAATCCTTGTCATATTTCCTTACGATATGTACCCGGTATGGGGCTTTGCGAAGAGTGATGGTGCTGTCTTCGCTCAGGCTTTGGCTTCTGCCGTCAATGGAGAGGAGGAAACTGTGGTTCCGGCTGTGGACTTTCAGATTGATGGTACACTCGTCGTTGAGGACAAACGGGCGAACATTGAGACTGTGTGCGGCAACCGCGGTGATGCACAGGCTGCCTGAGAGGGGGGCGATAATAGGTCCGCCGTTACTGAGAGAGTATCCCGTAGAGCCCGTAGGGGTGGTGACAATAAGTCCGTCGGACATATAGGTGTTCAAGTACTTGTCATCGACAGACACTTCTATGGCTATCATGGAGGAGTTGTCGTGTTTGAGTACGGCGATTTCATTGAGACCGTATGGATAGATGCGCAGTCCCTTTGTGGGGGAGATGACTTGCAGCACGCATCTCTTCTCAATCGTGTACTTCCCTTGGGACAAGCCTTCCAGCAGACTGTCTATCTCGTCAGGAGTGGTGTCCGCCAGAAAACCCAGCCGCCCCGTGTTGATACCGATAATAGGTATTTCCTTGTTGCCTACAAACTCCGCGCATTTCAGGAAAGTGCCGTCTCCTCCAAGGCTAATGGCGAAGTTGGCGTTGAAATGAGTGTCGGTAATGATTTCGTCGGGGGTGAAATCAATAGGGATGTTCTGCGAGATGAAGTTGTAAAACTCCTTTTCTACGGATATATGGGCGGAGATACGGGTGAGAGCCTCCAAAACCCGGATCAGACTTGCTGATTTTTCCAACTGGTAATTGTTGCCGAAGAGGGCGTATCTCGTGTTAGCGTGCTTCATGTTTTCTTTTTACAGAGGGAAGAAATCTTAGAGTAGAAAATTGTATCTTTGCAAATATCTTCACAAAGGTACGGAAATATTTATAAGATGACAAGGCTTAGTGTAAACATTAACAAGGTAGCCACCCTGAGAAATGCGCGTGGAGGAGACAATCCCAACGTGCTGAACGTGGCATTGGATTGTGAAAGATTTGGCGCGCAGGGAATCACGGTACATCCCAGACCGGATGAGAGACATATCAAATATAAGGATGTGCTGGAATTGAAGCCTGCGCTGAGTACGGAATTCAATATAGAGGGATATCCTGTCCAGAGCTTTATGGATCTTGTCGTGAAGGTGAGACCCGCACAGGTGACCTTGGTTCCCGATGCGCCGGACCAGATTACCTCCAATCATGGATGGGATACGAAAACCTATATGACCATGTTGAAACATCTTGTGGCGGTTTTCAAGGCAAACGGAATACGCACATCCCTGTTTATAGACCCCGATGTGGAGATGGTGGACTATGCCGCGGAGACCGAATGTGACCGGGTGGAGTTGTACACCGCCCCGTATGCCGGTAATTATCTGCTGAATAAGGAGAAGGCCATAGAGCCTTATCTGAAAGCGGCGGAGGAGGCGAGAAGGATGAATCTGGGACTGAATGCGGGGCATGACCTCAGTTTGGTGAACCTTGCGTACTTCCACCAGGTTATTCCTTGGCTGGACGAGGTGAGCATAGGCCATGCTTTGATATGCGATGCTTTGTATCTGGGCTTGGAAAAGACCATAAAGTCCTATCTGGAGTGTCTGGTGTAAAAAAATCAAAGGAGGAGATATGATGGATGCGGCGTTGTTCCTGGCAGAGGGATTTGAGGAGATAGAGGTTTCTACCCCGGTATGTTTTCTGCGCCACATGGGAATAGGCTTGGGCATAGTCTCTGTGACGGGCAGTCTGGATGTCACAGGAGCGCATGGCTTGTCTGTGAAGGCGGATATGCTTTGGGAGGATGCGGATTTTTCCAAGACGAGGATGCTGATACTTCCCGGAGGAGTTCCGGGTGCGGAGAATCTGTCCAAGAGTGTGCCGCTATGTAATCTGGTGAGGACTTTTGTGGAAGAGGACAAGTATGTGGCGGCTATCTGCGCAGGCCCTATGGTGCTTGGAAAACAAGGCTTGCTCCGTGGAAAGCGGATAGTCTGTTATCCGGGATTTGAGGAACTGATGCTGGAAGCCAGTGTGCAGGGCGGACAGAATGTGGTAGTGGACGGGAAGCTGATTACCGCCAACGGCCCCGCGTCTGCCATGCAGTTCTCTTATTATATAGGAAAGGCTCTGGCAGGGGAGGCGGAAGCCAGAGCTATGGCGGATGCGATGATGGTAAATTATTTCTAATGAGGAAATATTTCATAGTTGTTGCCGGAGGAAAAGGTCTGCGGATGGGGCGGAACATTCCCAAACAGTTTGTTGTGTTGGGAGGAAAGCCCGTATTGATGCATACTCTGGAACGTTTGCATCTGTGCGAGCCGTCTGCGGAGATGATACTTGTCGTGCCGCAGGCACATGAATCCTATTGGAGGGGGCTTGTGGAAGAGTATCATTTTGACATGGAAGTGACTGTCGCCTATGGCGGAGACACCCGTTATCAGTCCGTGAAAAACGGACTTGCCTGTATCGCCGGGGAAGAGGATGCCTTGGTTGCCGTGCATGACGGGGTCAGACCGTTTGTCTCTCCCCAGGTGGTGCGTGACTGTTTCGAGGCAGCGATGCGTGAAGGCGCATGCATACCGGCAATCCGTCCAGTGGAATCTGTCAGATGGCGTGTCCGGGATGGGGAGACAGAGCCGCTTGACAGGGATAAATGTCTTTTAGTACAGACACCGCAGGTTTTCAGAGCGGATATTTTGAAGAGAGCCTATGCGAGGAAGCCCATGGAATCCTTTACCGATGACGCTTCCGTGGTAGAGGCTGACGGTGGGAAAATAGCTGTTGTGGAGGGCAATCGGGAGAATATAAAACTGACAACTCCTTTTGATTTGCTGGTGGCACGGGCATTGATGGAGAATCCAACAGGGTGTTAGCATGCTGAAATACGACATATTGTCCCAGGATATAGCTTATTTGAAAGGTGTAGGCCCAAAGAAGTCGAAAATACTGAACCGGGATGCCGGCGTGTTTTCCCTGCGTGACTTGTTGTACTTCTTTCCCCATAAATATGTGGATCGCTCGCGGATATATAAAATCAGCGAGTTGGACGAGGAAATGGCGAACATACAGATTCTCGGACGGATAAAGTCGTGCTATGAGACGGGTATCGGCCGTCGCAAACGGCTGGAGGCGATAGCCGGAGACGGGACGGGATTCATCAAATTGGTATGGTTCGGGGGTATCAATTACGTGAAGAAAAACTTGCAGACCAATACGGACTATATCATCTTTGGGAAGCCGTCGGTCTTCAATCATGACATAAATATCGTACAGCCGGAGATGACTTTGCTGAGTTCTGCCAAAAGGGTGGAGGATGTGACCAGATTGCATCCTGTGTACAGCGTGACGGAATCCATGCGCAATGCCGGCATTACATCCCATGCGGTGGAACAGATGATGGAAACCCTTTTTGAGAGGTTGAGCCCAACGGACATATCGGAGACTTTGCCGGACTATTTCCTCAGCAAATATAATCTGATTGGGTTGTCCGAGGCTCTGCGCTGCATCCATTTTCCCACAGATATGGAAAGTGTGGGAAAGGCGGAGAGGAGGCTGAAGTTCGAGGAACTGTTCTATGTGCAGCTGGATATTCTGAGTTATGCGGAACAACGAACCCGGAAATACAGGGGACTTGTTTTCAAGAAAGTGGGCGACTTGTTCATGAAGTTCTTCAATGAGAATCTTCCGTTTGAGCTGACCAATGACCAAAAACAGGTGGTGAAGGAAATCCGCAGGGATTTGGGCAGCGGATTGCAGATGAACAGGCTGCTTCAAGGGGATGTGGGCAGCGGGAAAACCATGGTGGCGTTGATGTCCATGCTGATAGCTATGGATAACGGCTACCAGGCTTGCCTGATGGCTCCTACGGAGATACTGGCGGAACAGCACTACAACACGATTGTGAAAATGCTGAAAGGAATAGATGTCCGTGTGGAGATGCTGACAGGTGCTGTTCAGGGAAAAAGAAGGGCAAAGGTGCTTGAGGGCTTGCTTTCGGGCGAGGTGGGTATTCTGGTAGGTACTCATGCGGTGTTGGGCGACATCGTGAGTTTCAAAAATCTGGGGCTTGCCGTGATTGACGAGCAGCATCGGTTCGGGGTGGAGCAGCGTGCCAAACTGTGGCAGAAGAACGATTCGCCTCCGCATATACTGGTCATGACAGCTACTCCTATTCCCCGCACGCTTGCCATGACGGTGTATGGCGATTTGGAAGTGTCCGTCATAAAAGAGCTTCCACCCGGAAGAAAGGCTGTCAAGACCTTGCATTGCTATGACGAGGCAGAGGACAAGCTGGTGGAACTCATACGCAGAGAGGTGAAAGAGGGGCGGCAGATATATGTTGTCTATCCTTTGATAGAGGAAAGCGAGAAGTCCGACCTCCTCGATCTGGACAATGGCTGCAACCATATATGCGAGCTGTTCCCGGAACTGAAAGTGGGGAAACTTCATGGTAGGATGAAGGAAGCGGAGAAGAACGAGGTGATGGATGCTTTCAAGCGGGGCGAATTTCAGATTCTGGTCTCCACGACAGTCATAGAAGTCGGAGTGGATGTTCCCAATGCCTCTGTGATGGTGATAAAAAACGCCAATCGCTTCGGACTTTCCCAGCTGCACCAGTTGAGAGGACGAGTGGGGAGAGGTGCGGAACAGTCATACTGCATAC
>CAVEJA010000050.1:884-3355 GCA_963615745.1 Duodenibacillus sp. | reverse complement strand
GTACATAATTATGTGGGCATTGTCGGTACTGTTGTGATGGGATGGGTTTCCGCCAAGTTCTTCAAGGGCCGTTGCGCTCCTCCTAATGTAATATGTATGGTCATGGTTTTCATCGGCACATTGCTGTACTGGCAGGCTCCCGCTTTTGGCGGAGGAAATCCTGTTCTGACCAAGACACTGGTTTATGCGGCTTTGATAATCATCGGATTCTTCATCTACGGCCCTGTGGCACTCATCGGAGTACAGGCGTTGAACACTGTTCCCAAGAACGCAGCGGGTACTGCCGCCGGCTTCGTGGGACTTTTTGGTTATCTCTTCGGTGATTCTCTGTTCTCAAAGATTATCGTCGGACATATCGCAGATCATAGCTGGCATACGGCAAACCTGATGTTTGTGCTGGGAAGTGCTATCGGTATTGTCTTGTGCGCTCTTCTTTGGAATAGCGAGAAGAACGTAAAGTAACCTGATTAGACTTGCGGCAATATTGAAAATGTGCGGATAGTGCGGTGAGAATGTTTCATGGAAAGAGAGAGATTATGGAATGTTAATTATAATAAGGTGATGCTGACAAACTTCACCTTGCATTTCTCCTTCTATCTTCTCACACCGCTGCTGCCGTTATACTTGAGCGAGACCTATCATACCTCCAAGGATATGATAGGTCTTGTCTTGTTCGGCTACACGCTTTTTGCCTTGTGGGTACGCCCGTTCAGCGGATTCCTTATTGACAGTTTCCCCCGCAAGAAGGTGCTGCTGCTCTGTTTGTTTGTGTATTTCCTCATTTTCGGAGGCTATATCGTGGCGGGAAGTCTGGTGATGTTCGCTATCTTCCGAACATTGCACGGAGGGCCTTTCGGCGCGTCCACGGTTTGCAACAGTACGGTGGCGATTGATGTTCTTCCGTCCTCACGGCGCAATGAGGGAATAGGGTATTACGGCTTGAGCAACAACCTTGCTTCTGCGATAGCTCCCACAATAGGGGTTTTCGTTTATCACTATGTACATCATTTTGAAGTCCTTTTCTGGCTGGCATTTCTTGTTGCGGGAATAGGTTTTCTGAATGCTACTACTGTGAAACTGCCGTGTAAGGAGGTGGTGAAGAATACCGCCCCCATTTCCTGGGACCGTTTCTTTCTGGTAAAAGGGTGGTTTCTGGCAGCGAATATGTGTTTTTTCGGTTTCTGCTGGGGAGTGCTGAGCAACTATCTCGCCATTTATGGGAAGGAGCATCTGGGCATAACAAGTGGTACAGGCACGTTCTTTATGTTGCTGTCGGCTGGACTGATTCTCTCACGCCTGCAAGGAAGCAAGTCTCTTCGGGAGGGGAGGTTGCTTCATAACGCTTTGGAGGGCCTGTTGCTTTCAACTGTGGGTTATGTCCTGTTCATTGCCTATCCGTCTATGGCGGGTTATTATGTGTCAGCTGTCCTCATCGGATTGGGGAACGGGCACATGTGGCCGGCTTTTCAGAATATGATCATTAATATGGCGAGGCATAACGAGCGCGGAACTGCCAACAGCACGCTGCTGACTTCATGGGATGTGGGGTTGGGAATGGGTGTCTTGCTGGGCGGGATAGTCGCTGAGTACTGGGGATACGATGCCACATTCTGGACAATGGCGGTTTTTCATGTCGTGGGACTGGCGATGTTCATGCTGTACACCCGGAGTCACTACATGAGAGTGACTGGCGAATTTTAACGTTTGCCAACACGGGATTTAACATATCGCGGAGATAGAGGTCGTAACTCCGCGGTTTAGAAAAATTGTTATACGGTTTTACACCTCGAAAAAGCCCGTTTTAACACTCGTAACTCCGCGAGTTACGAGTGCTGTTTCGGTGAGTTGCGAAAACCAGTACGGGAAGATGCGGAAGAGAATGCGGAGACGGGGATGGTTCGGAGGCTATTTGAAGTATGCCTTGTACCATTCTACAAATTTGGAGATGCCGTCTGTCAGACTCTCTTTCGGGCAGTAGCCCATATCCTTTGCAAGGTTGGTCGTATCCGCATAGGTGGTGTACACATCGCCTTTCTGCATGGGCAGCATCTGCATGGTGGCTTTCTTCCCGAGGGCGGTCTCCAAAGTGTGGATGAAATCCATAAGCTGCATGGGTTCGCCATGACCTATATTGTACACTTTGGCGGCTACGGGATGTTCCGCAGTGGCTGTCGGTGCTTTGTCAATGACCCGTACTATGCCCTCGACAATGTCTTCTATGTAGGTGAAGTCCCTGCTTAGGTTACCGTTGTTGAATACCTTTATGGGTTTGTCTGCCAGAATGGCTTTCGCAAACAGCATGGGTGCCATGTCCGGCCGTCCCCAGGGACCGTAGACGGTGAAGAAACGCAGTCCTGTCGTGGGGATGCCGTACAGCTTGCTGTACACATTCGCCATCAGTTCGTTGCTTTTCTTGGTTGCGGCATAGATGGATACCTGGTTGTCTGTCTTGTCTTCCTCGGCAAAAGGGG
>CAVEJA010000050.1:0-874 GCA_963615745.1 Duodenibacillus sp. | reverse complement strand
AACTGGAAGAGGCGTAGACGAAGTGTCTGACAGGATTGTGGCGGGCGCACTCCAGCAGATTCAGAAAACCTACGATATTACTCTGGATATACGCATAGGGATTCTCTATGGAGTACCTGACCCCTGCCTGTGCGGCGAGATTCACTATTGTGTCGAATTTCTCCGTATCGCAGAGATGCTGTATGCTTTCCTTGTCTGTGATGTCTGTTCTGACAAACTGGAAGTTCCTATACAGGGAACTCTGTACCTTGTGCCCTTGTATGATTTCACTTTCTGCAATGCCGTTCTCTCTCAAACGGGCGTATTTCAGACTTACGGGGTAGTAGTCGTTGATGTTGTCTATGCCGATAACATCATCTCCCCGCTTGCATAGTCTTTGTACAAGATGGAAACCGATGAATCCTGCGGCTCCTGTTACAAGTATTTTCATTAGTCTGTGGCTTTGGTTTACGAGGAGCGGGAATCAGTCTCTTTGGAAAATATCCCGTGTATAGACTTTTTCCTTGATGTCGTCAAGGCATTTGTCATAGCGGTTTGCCACGACGGCATCGCTCATTTCCTTGAATTTCTCAAGGTCGTTTACCACTTTGCTGCCAAAGAACAGCTCCCCGTCCTGTAAGGTGGGTTCGTATATGATCACGGTAGCTCCCTTGGCTTTGATGCGTTTCATCACACCTTGGATGGAGCTTTGGCGGAAATTGTCGGAGTTGGACTTCATGGTGAGCCTGTAAACTCCTACCGTCACTTCCTTTTCCTGCTGTGCGTCCCAGTTGCTGTTGGCGGAGTAATAACCCGCCTTTCGCAGCACTTGGTCTGCTATAAAGTCCTTTCTTGTACGGTTGCTTTCCACGATGGCGGTCATCATGTTCTGGGG
>CAVEJA010000049.1:0-8599 GCA_963615745.1 Duodenibacillus sp. | reverse complement strand
ATTTAACACAAATAACAAAAATAAGGGAAGAAACAACCGTTAAAAGCCTTTGCGCATTTTTTCATCTTCGGCAGGAAAGCACCCGCTTTCTCCCTCGGCATCACGCAAAAAAGAATAAATTTCCGTTTTGTATTTGCCACATCAAAAAAAAAAAGTACCTTTGCACGCCAAATTATAGATAACAATAAAGTATCAGATATGAAGAGAACATTCCAACCTCACAACAGAAAGAGAAGCAACAAGCATGGTTTCCGTCAGCGCATGACCACTGTTGGTGGCCGCAAAGTATTGGCAGCACGCCGTGCGAAAGGGCGCAAGAAGCTCACCGTAAGCCACGAGAACCACGGAAAATAATCTTTGAGGATTCTTTCAGGGGCTTCTCCTGAAAAAGAGAAAAAGTGAAACGTCTCCACAGGGGGCGTTTTATTTCTTTCCCCTCCCCGTGTTTCTTCCGCCTCCCCCAACAATAACGGATTTTATTTTTGCCATTCAGACTATCTTTCCTATTTTTGTACTGTTATGCCGAAAAAGGAGGAAAAAGGCCGTATCGCCCCGAAGACTGACAGGAAATCCCCCAAAATGTCCTTGGGAAGGAAGTTCCTGTACAACATCATCGCCATGTCCGTCCTGGCGGTGGGGCTGATTCTCGCCGCCACATACGAGCTCCGGGTGTACACGCATCATGGAGAGGAAGTGGAAATCCCCGATCTGAAAGGACTTACCATCAGTCAGGCGGTCAGCCAGCTGGACGCTCTGGGCGTTACCGGGGAGCTGAAGGATTCCGTGTATGTGAAAGGGGTCTCCCCCAACACCATATATTTGCAGTCCGTTCCGGCAGGATGCCATGTCAAGAAAGGGCGTGTCATCCACCTCACCGTGAACTCCGACCTTCCCCCCTCCGTGGTTCTGCCCGACATAGCGGACAACAGCTCCTTGCGGGAAGCCACCATGAAAATCACCATGATGGGACTTCAGCTTGCGCCACAGGAATACATACACGGTGAGAAAGACTGGGTATACGCTGTCAAGGCGGACGGAAGGAATGTCTCCGCAGGGGAGAGAATCCCCTCTGACTCCCGCATCACCCTCGTCGTAGGCGACGGAACTTATTTCGGAGACGGGGACGGCTCCGGCGACGGCATGGCGGAGGACTCCGGATTCGTCACCGGCGACAACTTCGGCTCGGACATAATCCCCTTATAAACATCTCCTCGACATGGCGACCGACAATCCTAACACGACCGTTACCGCAGAGAAGAACATGCAGGACGAGGAGAATCTGCTGTACGAGCACATACGGGTACAGGCAGACAAGGGGCAGTCCCTGCTCCGTGTGGACAAATTCCTGTTCCTGCACCTCCCGGACACCTCCCGGAACCGCATACAGAAAGCGGCGAGGGCGGGTTTCATCAAAGTAAACGACAAGACAGCCAAAAGCAATTACCGGGTCAAGCCTTTCGACACCGTGTCCGTATGGCTGGATCACCCTCCTTTCGACACCACGATAGAGGCGGAGGACATTCCGCTGGACATCGTTTATGAGGACAACGACCTGATGGTCATCAACAAACCGGCGGGAATGGTGGTTCATCCGGGCTGCGGAAACTTCAACGGAACGCTGGTCAATGCCATCGCATGGCATCTCAGGGACAATGCCGGCTTCGATATCAACAACCCCGAGGTGGGACTGGTGCACCGCATCGACAAGGACACCTCCGGCTTGCTGGTCGTGGCGAAAACCGTCAAAGCCAAGACCCATCTGGGATTGCAGTTCTTCAACAAGACCACTTCCCGCAAATACAACGCCTTGGTCTGGGGAGACCCGGGGGACAACGAGGGAAGGATAGAGGGCAATATCGCCCGTGACCCCAAGGACAGGCTGCGCATGGCGGTGTTCCCGCCCGACAGCGGCATCGGGAAATCCGCCGTCACCCATTGGAGCATCCTGCGCCGATACAGGCACACCACCCTGTTGGAATGTGTGCTGGAGACAGGACGCACGCACCAGATCCGCGCGCACATGACCCACATCGGGCATCCGCTGTTCAACGATGCCCGCTACGGAGGCGACCATATCCTGCGCGGCACCACCGACAACAGCTACCGCCTGTTCATACAGGAGTGTTTCAGAGCCTGTCCGCGCCAGGCTCTGCATGCCAGAACGCTGGGATTCATCCACCCCGCCACGGGAAAGCAGATGGATTTCACCTCACCGCTTCCGCCCGACTTCCAGCAGCTCGTCCGGCTCTGGGAAGAGGCAAGCCAGAAATATTAGAACTATCTTTGCAATATCAATACAACACCATAAAACAAACAACCAATGAAACGCACCATAGCCATAGTCGCCGGAGGTGACTCCTCGGAACACGATGTGTCCCTGCGCAGCGCGCAAGGCATCTACTCCTTTATGAACAAGGAACTGTACGACTGCTACATCGTAGAGATAAAGGGAACGGTCTGGACAGCCCGCCTTGCGGACGGGAGCGACGCACCGGTCTGCAAGGAGGATTTCTCCTTCAAGTCGGGAGAGAAAGTCATCCGCCCGGACTTCGCCTACATCACCATACACGGCGCACCCGGAGAGAACGGGGTGCTGCAAGGCTACTTCGACCTCATCAGGATGCCGTATTCCACAAGCGGTGTGCTTGTCGAGGCACTGACTTTCGACAAATACACGCTCAACAACTTCCTGAAATCCTTCGGCATCCGTGTGGCGGACAGCATCCGCATCCGCAAGGGACACGAGGCGGACTGGAGCGACGAGGACATCATATCCCGGCTGGGACTGCCCTGCTTCATCAAGCCCGCCGCCGACGGCAGCAGCTTCGGAGTGACCAAAGTCATGGAGAAAGGACAGCTCCGTCCCGCCATCGCCAAAGCCATGAGGGAGGGCAACGACACCATGATTGAGCATTTCATGCAGGGAAGAGAGATTACCTGCGGCTGCTACAAGACGAAAAAGAGGCAGCTTGTCTTCCCCATCACGGAAGTCGTCACCCAGCATGACTTCTTCGACTACGACGCCAAATACAACGGAGCGGTACAGGAAATCACCCCCGCCCGCATCAGCCCCGACACGGCACGGAGGGTGGGCGACCTCACCATGCGGATTTACGATCTGCTCGACTGCAACGGCATCATCCGCATCGACTACATTCTGACCGGGAAAGAGGGGGAGGAGGACATCAACCTCCTGGAGATAAACACCACACCGGGCATGACCGCCACCAGCTTCATCCCGCAGCAGATCCGCGCGGCGGGACTGGAAGTGGGCGACGTGCTGGGCGACATCATCGAAAACAAGTTCTGACAACCATAAAAACCACACCATCCATGACCACACCCATTGAGTTCGAGGACATCCGCCCCTATAATGCGGAGGAGATTCCACAAGTCGTCGGCGAGCTTGCGCAGGATTCCCAGTTCAAAGAGGCTGTCTCCAAGGTGTTCCCCTATCCTTTCGAGGCAATCATCGCAAAAGCCCTGCAATGCAAGTCCCTGCTGGAAATCCAGAAGACTTTCATCTACGCCTTTCTCAAGGACATTCTCAACAGACTGTCGGAGGGAATAGACATGCAGGCGGACTGTCTGGACAAGAGCGGAAACTACACTTTCGTCTCCAACCACCGCGACATCGTACTGGATGCAGCCCTGCTCAGTGAGATGATGGTGGACAACGGATTCGACAAAACCGCGGAACTCTGCGCGGGGGACAATCTTCTGGCAACGCCCTGGATAAAGAAAGCGGTGCGGCTCTGCAAGGGCATTGTCGTCAAGAGAGGACTTGGCTTCCGGGAACAGCTGACTTGCAGCAAGACCCTGAGCAACTACATACACTATGTCATCACGGAGAAGAAGGACAACGTGTGGATCGCCCAGCGGGAAGGGCGGGCGAAGGATTCCAACGACTTCACCCAGGAATCCATCCTCAAGATGCTGAGCATGGGAGGAGGGAAAAGCGTCCGCGAGAACCTCAAGGAGCTGAACATCGTTCCCCTTACCATCTCCTATGAGTTCGACCCCTGCGATTTTCTCAAGGCGCAGGAGTTCCAGCTGAAGCGCGACATACCCGGCTACAAGAAGACCCGCGAGGACGATGTCCTCAGCATGAACACCGGAATCTTCGGATACAAGGGGCATATCCACTACCAGACAGGCTCCTGCATCAACAAATGGATAGACGAGCTTCCGCAGGACATACAGAAGAATGACTTCTTCGTGGCGGTCACACACCACATCGACCATGTCATTCACAGCAACTACCGGCTGTACGCCAACAACTACATCGCCTCGGACATGCTGAAAGAGGAGAGCCGTTTCTCCAATCTGTACAACGAAAAGGAGAAGAAACGCTTCGAGGACTATCTCCAGAAGCAGGTCAGCCGCATCAACATCCCGGATGCCGACCACACTTTCCTCATCAGGAAAATGCTGGAGATGTACGCCAATCCCCTCTACAACTATCTGAAAGCGGCGGAACAGAAGCATTGAAACACCCGTTTTCCGCATGAGAAAAGGTCTTCTGCCACTCCTCCTCGCCCTCGCGCTTGCCTCGTGCGGGGAGGATGACACCGTCTCCCCACCCTACCGTATGGATTTTCTGGACATTCAGACCAACTCCTCCGGGGAGGGTTTCCAAGCCGTCAAGGACGATGACGGGGTCTTCAGCCTCGTCCGCCCTGTCCAGGGACTGGAGAAAGACACCGTCATCCGCTGCATCGCCGTGTACACGCAGGACGGAAACGCCATCCGGCTGCACCAGACCAGCCGCGTCCTTTGTGCGGAACCCCGCTCCTCCGAGGAGGCAGGCGAGGGGCATACCGACCCGGTAAAAGTCCAGAGCGTATGGAAGACCTCCCGCTACATCAACTGCACGCTGCAAATCCCACGGAAAGACAAGAAACACACCTTCGGCATTATCTATCAGAAAACAACCGTCGGCAGCGGGGGAAACCGCACCGCGCACATCCTCCTGTCCCATGATGCCCACGACGACACCAAGGCTTTCACCGGGGTTTCCTATCTGTCCGTCCCCCTGAAAGCCTTCTCCGCAAGCCTGACCCCCGGACAGGACAGCATTCTTCTCTCCATCCACACGCTTTCCCAAGGGATTGTCACCTACGGATTCCCCCTCTGATAAAATCCTCTTCCACAGTACCACTTCCCCCTTTTTCCGCCCATCTCTTCTTTTTTTTCAAAAAAAATCCGAACGGGGGGGTAGTAATATTTTTATTCATATATTTGTAACCCGTTAGTTACAGAAAAACTTTTTTAGAAGACCGCAATCCCGATAATGAAATTCATTATATAAATAACCAAATGTTTAACTTAAAAGAAAAAAGCCAATGAGAAAATTTTTTCTTTTCCTACTTTTATTAGTAGGTTTGCCGCTTGGCAACCGGGTGGTTGCCGCGGAATGGGCAGTAACCGACACCAGTATTGTGGACGGATATTACTATATCTGTTCCAATTACAGGGCAGACAAAGTCGCTGGAAAGGGTTACATCAGCCTGACAGCGGAAGGGGAAGGCTATTGCCTCAAAATCAAACAGTGGAACATTACAGAGGGTGACGGAGCTTTCCGCAACCATCTGGACGGTATCTTCCACATCTGGAAAGCCGAGGACGGCACCTTCCACATCAAGAACATGAGCAATCATGCTTACACTTATCTCACCCAGAGCCGTCTGAACGGAGGACAGAGTACCTATATCTGGGGTGTGGGGCGCGAGTATGAGACCTACCACCTCCTTACAAAGGACTGGGGAGCGAGCACGGACGGAGGCGCACAGCCTTACAACACCCAGATGACCCGGCAGGATAAGGTAGAATTCCCTACCAACGCGCAGGTTGCCACCTATCTGGCAGAGAAAGTGGCAGACGGAGCGAAGCCGCATTACAAAAGCGATCTGGTCTCCGCAGACTCCCTGTTCTTCATCCGCGGAAAGTCCAACGTGTGGCGTTGGCGTATCGGAGGCTCCATGCTCGTCAAAGTAAACTCCCAGGACGGCCGTCCCGGAGCGAGCTGGTATGTGCAGCCGGTGACCCTCAACGATGAGGAACTCGCCTATCTGGAACTTCTCGGAGAGTACACCGACATTCTGGGTATGGGAATGACCTACGGAAAGAACCCGGGCAACATCAGCTCCGAGGCTGCCGCCAACACTTTTGAAGCAGTAATGGACGAAGTAAGCTCCATGCTGGAGAACGGCGCGACCACCGACGAGTACATCGCCGAGAAGAAGAAACTGAAAGAAGCCCGGGAAGAGGCATCCAAATACGTTGTCACGCTGAACGGCTACTTCTACATCAAGAGCCACCTCACCTTCCAGGGAAATGCCGGGCTGGGTAAATACATGACCGTCATCAACGACTGGAAGAAGCGTCCGTACGCTACTTACAGCTCCGTGCCGGGGCAATACAAGACCGACTCCGTGCGGATGTACACCGCCGGTGACGATTTCAACTTCGAACACCAGTATCTCGCCCACGAGGATGTGGTGGATGCGGATGTAGACGCCACCACAGCGGAGGAATCCCTGCTTCCCGACCAATTCATCTGGAAGATTACCCCACGCGAGGACGGCAGCTACGACATGAAGAACTGCGGCGAGAGCTCCCTCGTAGGAGACTCCACCTACTACCGCACCATCATCAAGCGTATCTCCGCAAGGACACGCTTTGAAACCAACAACACCAATGCCATCTGCAGACTGCCCATGCGCGGAACACCGCAACAGGGTTCTATCTTCACTCCTGTGCAGGACAATGTCTACCGAATCACCTCCACAGACAATTACTATGCCCTGCAGCCCGAGTCAGACCATCTGGTAGCCACCGGATACAACGACACAGACAAGAGCGGTCTCAAGCTGTTGCTGTGGGATGTCATGGGAGTTCCCGCAGAGCGTATCACCCCGAAATTCAAGCTGAACTGCGCCATCACCGATGCCGCCGGACTGCTGAACGACTGGAAAGTGGGTACATGGCCTGGTCAGATACAGGAATCCTATGTGGCTGACCTCCGCGCCGAGCTGGCGAAAGCCCGCGCGGTATATGCCGCCGGAACGGGCGACATGGATGCCCAGACCGCTTCTTTGGAGAAGGTTTACCAGGCAACCATGGCTGTCCTCAAGGACACCGACAAGGTGCAGAACCCCATCCAGGAAGGACTGTACCGCTTCATCTGCACGGACACCACCATTCTGGAGTGGGGCGAGACCCATTACTACCAGAAAGGAATACAGACCGATGCCGGTGCAAACCAGGGCATGTGGCTGGAGCGTGACGGTGTGGAGCGTTTCGGATACAAGGGCACCGTTCCCTCTTGGAAGACCAAATACCACCTCTTTATGAGCGAGGACGGCGCACTGTACTGGAAGTTCATGGCAAAATATCTGGCAGACGAGAACGGTGTATTGCAGGAGAACCCGGACTATGTGGACTACGAGCCGACAGCCGTTTGGGAACTCAAGAAAGCCAGCGTCAATGCCGAAGGCAAGCAGCTGTGGTATGTGAAGAATCTGTCCACCGGCACTTATCTGGGCATTCCAAGCTCAGCAGGACAGGTTTCCATGAGTACGGAGCCGGTAGAGGTGCTGATTGACAACAATTCCCAGAAGCAGTACCTTGCCAGCGGAAGTCTCTACAACGGCAACTCCAACCGCCAGCGAGGCGTATTCATGTTCCTGAATCCGGAACAGACCTGCTACATGAAGGCGGCTTACAACTGTTCCTCCAACTATATTCCCGAGACATCCCGCCAGACCGCCTATATGGAAGGCAAGGCTGTGAACGCTCTCCAGGCATACTCATGGCAATGGCTGCTGGAACCCCTGGAAGGAGAGATCAAGGACAAGCTTCTGGAAACCATTGAAGCCAAGCGTGTCAATACGATGCATACCGTCATTGGTGATGCCGAGAAAGCTCTTGCCAACACCATCAGCTACACCCTGGGTGACGCGCTGATTACAGACGCGGGATGGGATGGCGACGACGAGACCGGCACATACGACCCGACCCGTACGCAGATCTGCATGAACCAGTTGCATACTACGGAGCAGTACAATATCCGCCGCAACATCGACGGACAGCTTGTCACCACTGCCACTTTCATGAACAAATACAAGTATCTGATTGACGGCGACCTCGCCACATACGTTCACTCACGCTTCTCCGCCAATGGCGGAAACACTCTGGAAGTGCCCGACTACAACTCCATGCTGGTGGATCTGAGAACTCCGAAGTCCAAGATAGCATTCAAGGTGGGTATGCGCGGCAATCCCGACATCATGTGGGGACCTGTCGGAGGACAGCCTATCACTTACGGAGCTACCGACTACGGATGGACTTACCGTCCCACCTCATGGGTAGTCTACGGTGCGAACACCTCCGACATCAGCGGCAAGGACACCACATGGACGGAAGTGGCATACATCAAGGACATTCCAGCTATACAGGGACAGCGGTTGTGGACCTCTCCGATGATAGAGACCGAGACACCGTACCAGTACTACAAGTTCTCCTGCTGGGGTGTTGCAAGTGGCGACACCTACATGGGACACCCCTATCTGGTTGTTTCCGAGTTCCAGGTGTACGA
>CAVEJA010000048.1:0-2879 GCA_963615745.1 Duodenibacillus sp. | reverse complement strand
AGGTCAATAACGGATACAGAGTGCAGCACAACAACGCTATCGGCCCATACAAAGGCGGTCTTCGCTTCCACGCTTCCGTGAACGAATCCATTTTGAAGTTCCTTGCTTTCGAGCAGACTTTCAAGAATTCCCTCACTACTCTGCCTATGGGCGGTGCGAAAGGAGGCTCTGACTTCTCTCCGAGAGGCAAGTCCAACGCTGAGGTGATGCGCTTCTGCCAGGCTTTTATGACTGAGTTATGGCGCAATATCGGTCCTGATGTCGATGTTCCCGCCGGCGATATAGGTGTCGGCGGTCGTGAGGTAGGCTATCTGTTCGGCATGTACAAGAAACTCACCCGCGAGCATACCGGCACTTTAACGGGAAAAGGACTGGAGTTCGGCGGCTCATTGATTCGTCCCGAAGCAACCGGCTACGGCAACGTTTACTTCCTGATGGAGATGCTGAAGACCAAAGGAACA
Source organism: Duodenibacillus sp. (assembly GCA_963615745.1). Taxonomy (GTDB): domain Bacteria; phylum Bacteroidota; class Bacteroidia; order Bacteroidales; family Bacteroidaceae; genus UBA6382. The sequence goes on along the minus strand of CAVEJA010000048.1, from coordinate 2,418 downwards.
GACCTCAGAGGCAAGACCGTACTCATCTCCGGCTCCGGCAACGTGGCACAATACACGGCGGAGAAAGTGCTGCAATTGGGCGGCAAGGTTCTGACCATGTCCGATTCCAATGGCTATATCTACGACCCGGACGGCATAGACAGAGAAAAGCTCGATTATATTATGGAGCTGAAGAACCTCTATCGCGGCAGAATTGTGGAATACGCCGAGAAATACGGTGTGAAATATGTGGAGAACGCCAAGCCCTGGTTCGAGAAAGCAGACATTGCCCTGCCCTCTGCCACCCAGAACGAAATCAACGAGGAAGCAGCGAAAGCACTTGTTGCCAACGGCGTAATTGCCGTCAGCGAGGGAGCGAACATGCCTTCCACGCCTGAGGCCATCAAGGTATTCCAAGATGCAAAAATCCTTTACGCCCCAGGAAAAGCCGCCAATGCAGGCGGTGTGTCTGTCTCCGGCCTGGAGATGTCCCAGAACTCCGAGCGTCTGTCCTGGTCTGCGGAAGAAGTGGACAACAGACTTCACTCCATCATGGAGAACATCCACCAGAACTGCGTGAAGTACGGAAAGGGCGAAAACGGTTATGTGGACTATGTCAAGGGAGCCAACGTTTCCGGATTCATGAAAGTAGCCAAAGCCATCATGGCTCAGGGGATTCTGTAATCCACGAAACAGCAAATCCATATCCATCATCAAGAAACAGGATGTGCCTGTGGGACACATCCTGTTTCTTGTATTTAGTCCTGCCCGTTTAACAGTGTTAAACAGGGCTTTTTTGAAGCGTAAAACGCGGAGTTACGAGGGCTAAACCGCAGAGTTACGAAGCCTGTTTTGCGGAGATGTTAAAATCCAGGCGAAAACGGCACAGGGTATCTCTATTAACGGTAGATTTTACCGTTATCCTTCCCCTCTCCATTCCGGCAATATTTTTTAAGGCATACCTATAATAAAAAGGCGGCATACTCGTTATATCAATTGTAATATTACATAAACACGATACCGATGATCAATCATCTCAACGGCAAAATCAGCGAGATTCTGCCCACAAAAGTCATTATAGATGTTCATGGAATAGGTTTTGATGTGAACATCTCGCTCAATACCTACACCTCCCTGCAAGGAAAAGAGGAGGCGAAACTGTATATTTACGAGAGCATCCGGGAAGATGCATGGACTCTCTACGGCTTTGCCACGCAGGAAGAGCGCGACCTGTTTCTGCTACTGATTACAGTAAACGGAATAGGAAGCAATACGGCAAGAACCATCCTGTCCTCCATCCCTCCCGTAGAACTGTGCCACGCCATACTGGAGGGGAACGAGCGATTGCTGACCAACGTGAAAGGAATAGGCAAACGCTCCGCCCAACGCATCATCGTGGAGCTGAGAGACAAAATCCCCGCAATGGACGGGCAGTTCTCCGCCTCCGAGGAAAGCAAGGCCGGCGTTTCTTTCTCTCCAGAGACCGAAGAAAAAATCAGAGAAGCCATCCAGGCACTCACCATGCTGGGATTCTCGCCAGCCCCCACAAAGAAAGCGGTACACACCATCATAGAGAATCATCCCGACATCAGCACGGAAGACCTTATCAAAATGGCATTAAAAGCCATCTGAAACCAGTAAAGTACCCCTACTTCCCTACGAATGAGCCACAGAAAAAGGGACAGACAAGCATTTTCAATCAAAATCATCCTTCTGCTGACAAGCGTTTTCCTGTTGGCAGGAGGAGTTGTCTGGGCTTTCCCTTTCCCCTCCCAGTCCGCTCATTCCCCACAAGTCCAGACGGACACGGTGTCCCAGAAGAAGAACAGATTCCCTGTCAAACCCACCTCGCCTACCACTTTGGAAGACACGAAAAAAGGGCCTATCGACCTGAAAGACCCTGACAACGCGGAGGAGAAAGTGGAATACGACGAGCGCACAGGCAATTATCTGCTGGGGACCAAGATAAGCGGAGGCTTCATGAACACGCCTATCCTCATGACTCCGCAGGAATACCAGGAGTGGAGCATCAGAAAATCCATGCAGCAATACTACGCCAACAAGAACCGGGAGGCGGCGGAGAAGAAGGAAGAGAACACTTTCAGCTTCTCCAACATGAGTTTCGGACTGGGAGCGGCGGAAAAGATATTCGGTCCCGGAGGAGTGCAACTCCGTTCCTCTGGCTCTGCGGAAATCAAGTTCGGCTTGAACAAGAAGCAAGTAGACAATCCTAGCCTCCCCATCAGGAACAGGAAAACTTCCGGACTGGACTTTGACGAACAGGTAAACCTCAGCGTAAACGGTCAGATCGGAGACAAGATGGACTTCAATCTGAACTACAACACCGAGGCGACATTCGACTTCGATGCAAAAAGTCTGAAACTGCAATATCAAGGAAAGGAGGACGAGATTGTAAAACTTATCGAGGCGGGAAATGTG
>CAVEJA010000047.1:0-2203 GCA_963615745.1 Duodenibacillus sp. | reverse complement strand
GTATTGCACGATTGTTCTCAGAAGATTTTTGGGGTACGCATTGACGAAGTCAGGAAATCAAACTTTGACGAGTAAATTAAAACGCTGTTTTTGCCCCGGAAAACAGCCAAACAACATAAACGCCCCATCCGCGAAGAGAACAATTTCCGTTTTTCCACACTCGTTTTCTCCCTATTTTACCCGTCAGCACTCACCGAAGCCCGGACATTCTGCTCAAAAATTATTACCTTTGTAGCTTAAAACAAAGAATACAGATATGTTTGAAAACCTATCCGACAGACTGGAACGCTCGTTTAAGCTATTGAAGGGCGAGGGGAAAATCACCGATATAAATGTAGCCGAGACCTTGAAAGACATCCGGCGCGCCTTGCTGGATGCCGATGTGAACTACAAAGTAGCCAAGACATTCACGGATCAGGTCAAGGAAAAAGCCATGGGACAGAATGTTCTGACAGCGGTCAAGCCCGGGCAGCTTCTGGTAAAAATAGTACACGACGAACTCGTGGAACTCATGGGAAGCACCGCTTCCGACCTTGTTTTGGAAAACCGCCCCGCCATCATACTGATGAGCGGTCTGCAAGGTTCGGGAAAGACCACGTTCAGCGGCAAACTGGCTTTATGGCAAAAGAGCCACAAGCATCGGAATCCACTGCTGGTGGCTTGTGATGTCTACCGCCCTGCCGCCATCAACCAGTTGCAGGTTGTCGGAGAGAGCATTGGCGTACCCGTCTACGCAGAACCGGGAAACACAAATCCTGTAGAAATTGCGAAAAACGCCATCAAAGAGGCGAAACTGAAAGATTACAACCTCGTCATCATTGATACCGCAGGCCGTTTGGCGGTCGATGAGGTGATGATGGATGAGATTTCCAACCTCAAAACCGCCCTCAATCCCGACGAGACCCTGTTTGTTGTAGACTCCATGACGGGACAGGATGCGGTAAATACCGCCAAGGAATTCAACGAAAGACTTGATTTCAGCGGAATTGTCCTCACCAAATTAGACGGAGACACCCGTGGCGGAGCGGCTCTTTCCATCCGCACGGTTGTTGACAAGCCTATCAAATTCATCGGTACTGGTGAAAAGATGGATGCCCTGGATGTGTTCCATCCCGACCGTATGGCAAACCGTATCTTGGGAATGGGCGATGTGGTCAGCCTGGTAGAACGCGCGCAAGCCGTCTATGACGAGAAAGAAGCCAACAGACTGCAAAAACGCATTGCCAAAAACAAATTTGACTTCAACGACTTCCTGAATCAAATCCATCAGATCAAGAAGATGGGCAATCTGAAAGACCTGGCATCCATGATTCCAGGAGTGGGAAAAGCCATCAAGGATGTGGACATTAACGATGACGCTTTCAAAAGTATAGAGGCCATCATCTACTCCATGACCCCTCTTGAAAGAGCCAATCCCGCCATTATCAACCTCAGCCGCAGAATGCGCATCGCCAAAGGTTCCGGCACGACAGTGGCGGAAGTGAACAAACTTCTCAAGCAGTTTGACCAGACACGCAAGATGATGAAGATGATGAACGACAAGAATTTCGCATCGATGATGAGGAACATGAAAGGGAATATGCCCGACATAAAATAGAAAGTACACACCATTCACCTACTTATAACTATACAATGCAGATCATCGACGGAAAAGCCACGGCTGCCAGAATCAAAGAAGAAATAGCCCAGAGAGTACAGGACATTGTGCGGAATGGAGGGAAAAGACCCCATTTGGCAGCCATCTTGGTAGGACATGACGGAGGCAGCGAAACCTATGTCGCCAACAAGGTAAAGGCATGCGAGGTTTGCGGATTCCAGTCCACACTTATCCGCTACGAGGAGAATGTGACAGAGGAGGAACTTATCCGACAAATACAAAAGCTCAATGCGGACAATGATATTGACGGATTCATTGTACAGCTTCCTCTGCCCAGGCACATTGACGAGCAAAAGGTCATCGAGGCTATCGATTACCGAAAAGATGTGGACGGATTCCATCCTGTCAATGTAGGAAGAATGGCAATTGGTCTGCCTTGTTTCATCTCCGCCACACCGAAAGGCATACTGGAACTACTGAAGAGATACCATATCCATACAAGCGGAAAGCACTGTGTCATATTGGGAAGAAGCAATATCGTAGGAAAACCCATGGCTCAACTCATGTTGCAGAAGCAGTACGGAGACAGCACTGTCACCGTATGCC
>CAVEJA010000046.1:0-2437 GCA_963615745.1 Duodenibacillus sp. | reverse complement strand
ACGTAGTACAGCTTTTGTGCTGGGTTTGCATAAGAAACTCCACAGCATTACCTATATCCGTACCCCTATTCTCCGGAGCAAAGTCCAACAGCTGGCTTATGATAAAAAGAATATGCTTCCGTCCCTTCTTGGGAGGAATATAACGCTCTATCTGGTCTGAAAAAAGTACGACACCTATTTTATCATTGTTCTGTATGGCGGAATATGCCAAAGTTGCGGCAATCTCTGTCACCATGTCCCTCTTGTAACATCCCGATGTTCCAAAAGCAAGACTTGAACTGACATCAATCAACAGCATTACCGTGAGTTCCCGCTCTTCCTCATACACTTTCACATAAGGACGGTTGAAGCGTGCTGTGACATTCCAGTCTATATCACGGACATCATCTCCGGGCTGGTACTCGCGCACCTCGGAAAAAGACATACCTCTTCCCTTGTATGCGGAATGGTACTCGCCTGCAAAAATATTGCTGGACAAGGCACGTGTCTTGATTTCAATCCGTCTTACACGCTTTAGCAATTCCGTTCTATCCACTTCCCTGTCTGTTTTAGTATCGACCGAAGAGTGTTTGTCAAGGCACTTGCACCTTATTTAATATTTCTGTTACAATGGCATCGCTCGTCACATTGTTGGCTTCAGCCTCATAAGTCAAACCGATCCTATGGCGCAGCACATCATGAGCAACAGCTCTCACATCCTCCGGGATGACATATCCGCGGTGTTTGATAAACGCATACGCTCTTGCAGCCAGAGCCAGATTAATAGAAGCTCGGGGAGATGCACCGAAATTGATATTCTGCTCCATCTCCGTCAAACCGAATTTTGCCGGGAAACGTGTCGCAAAGACTATCTCTGTAATATAATTATTAATCTTATCGTCAATATAGACTTGCTTTACCACCTCTCTCGCTGCCATGATTTCATCCAGTTTGGCAACAGGTGTCACCTCCTGGGTCTTTCCTTGAATGCGGTCTTTCACTATACGTTGCTCCTCTTCCATGGAAGGATAATCTATAATAACCTTCAACATGAAACGATCCACTTGCGCCTCTGGAAGTGTATAAGTACCCTCCTGCTCAATCGGATTCTGGGTTGCCATCACCAGAAATGGCTGTGGAAGACTGAATGTCTCACTGCTTATCGTCACTTGATGCTCCTGCATGGACTCCAACAAAGCACTCTGCACTTTGGCAGGAGCGCGGTTTATCTCATCTGCCAGAATGAAATTGGCAAAAATCGGTCCTTTTCGAATAACGAAACTCTCCGTCTTCTGACTGTATATTACCGTACCTACAATATCCGCCGGAAGCAGATCCGGGGTAAACTGTATCCTTTTGTACGAACCATCCACAAGTCCTGCCAATGTCTTTATCGCCAATGTCTTCGCCAGTCCGGGAACTCCCTCAAGCAAGATATGGCCATCGCTCAGCAAACAAACCAGCAAGGAATCGACCAAGTGTTTCTGACCCACGATAACTTGCCCCATTCCCTGAACCAAGTCGGTAATAAAGCCACTCTTACTCTCAATCAAAGCATTGAGACTTCTGATATCAATATTTTCCTCCATAATGTTCTATACTATTATAATGAACGCAAAGTTAATGCTTTTAACCCAACGTATAACTAAAATTTGGCTAAATTGATATTTCCCGAAAGGGGACAAAAACTAATATTTGTTATTATCCCCAAAAGAACACACAGGCTTTCTATTCCTTTTCCCGCTCCACCAGACGAGGAAATCTTATCTTTGTTCCTACGGGGACAAGATCCGGATTCGTTATATGGTTGAAGAAGATAACGTATTCTACCTGTTCCTTTTCTCCATAGACCTTTCGGGACAGATGAGTAAGGTTTTCCCCTTTCTTCAACTCATGTTCTTCCAGGACACCGACAATCAGATACTTCCCTCCAGGCAGCTGTTCAAACTTGCGCGACTGCTCCTCCCGGCTCTCCGCATCCTTTAAAACAGACAGAGAATCCCCTCTGCTTTCCTTTTCTGAGACATCTTTTTGTATCTTTTCCACGGGTTTCTTCTGTGTCACTGCGGGTTCTACCCTGTCTTTCCTCTCTGTTTGCAAGAAGCCAAAGTCACAAATGGAATCCAGAACTTTGTAATATCCTACAAAATAACTTCCTGCCATCAGAAGCAAAACACCGACAACAGCTCCCAAGATCCTCCATATTCTCCAACGCCTTGGCGAGCTCTCCTCTTCAACATCCTCTGTTTCCAGTTCGCCATCTTCCTGACTTTCATTATCGGTATCTTCATGGGAAGCCTCCTTATCCTCTTCCTCCTCATCAGAACAAGTCTCACAAGCATCCTCTTTTCTGGCAGGATTCGCCTCTTGCTCCTATTTCTCGTCATTTCCTATGAAGACAGTATGCACCTCATTCCCCATATCGCCTTTCATCTCAGCCTCAACGGAAGCCTTTGAT
>CAVEJA010000045.1:0-2055 GCA_963615745.1 Duodenibacillus sp. | reverse complement strand
CCAGATAGGTGTTGGCGAACAGCTTGACAGCCTCTGCCTCCTTCATTCCCATGAACAGCGTGTCGATGTTTTCTTTAACGGCCCCCTCCTGCAAAAGTGCGGCAAAAGTGCGGGCGGCATCCTCCAGATGGTTTCCGGCAATGGCTCTTATGGCATCGTCCTCCTCGCTGTGCCGGTCGGTAGCCTTGGGATAGCCCACAATGATGCGGCTTGGGTAGAGGTTGTCGTACAGGGCTTTGCTCTCCCGAAGAAATTCCGGCGAGAACAACAGACGGAGTTTCTGGCTGCTGTCCAGTCCTTGTTCCTTGAACCGACGGGCGTATTTTACATACAGGCTGTGGCAATATCCCACAGGGATGGTACTCTTGATGACCATTGTCGCCTTGGGATTTACCTTCAGAACAAGGTCGATGACCTCTTCCACATGACTTGTGTCGAAATGATTCTGGTTGGAGTCATAGTTGGTAGGAGCGGCAATCACTACAAAATCAGCGTTCTTGTAGGCTTCCGCTCCATCGAGAGTGGCTGTCAGGTCAAGGAATTTCTCGCCCTTGGAAGACATTTCCAAGTCCTTGGCAAGGAATTTCTCTATATATTCGTCCTGAATGGGGGACTTTCTCTGGTTGATAAGGTCTACCTTTTCTGGTATGACATCCACAGCGGTCACCTTGTGATGCTGGGACAGCAACGTGGCAATGCTCAGACCGACATATCCTGTACCTGCCACTGCGATGGTGATATCCTTGAAATCTTTCATGGCTGAATGGTTTTTATTTGTCTAATTGCTCGTATATGGAGTGGTTGCTCTTGTATTCGGGAACCATTTCCTTCATCTTTCTGACTACTGCCATGTTGTCATAGGAGAGACTGAGCTGGAGTAATTCCTCCTCTTTTCGGACAACCTCCTCGTAATTGTATTCTATGACTTTGGCTATCTTGATTTTCGGGTGGATGGTAGGTACTGTCCGCTCCGTGTCATTGAGGACTTCCTCGTAGAGCTTCTCCCCATCGCGAAGACCTGTGTACTGGATTTCCACATTTTTTCTTCCGCTGAGCTTGATCATTCTTTGCGCCAAGTCGGCAATACGCACCGGCTCACCCATATCGAACACGAAGATCTCTCCACCTTTTCCCATCGTTCCTGCTTCAAGAACGAGCTTGCATGCTTCTGGAATGAGCATGAAGAAACGTATAATGTCCGGGCTGGTTACGGTGACAGGCCCACCGTTTTTAATCTGCTCCCTGAATAAAGGAATGACAGACCCGTTGCTTCCCAGTACGTTTCCAAAGCGGGTGGTGACAAACTGGGTGGGCGGAGGCAGGGTTTTGTCCCCGGCTTTCTCCCAGTCTTTCTGAAGTTTGTTGTTGAGACTTTGGGTATATATCTCGCAGATGCGCTTGGAACATCCCATGACGTTGGTGGGATTGACCGCCTTGTCCGTAGACAGCATGACAAACTTCTTTGTTCCGTATTTGACGGCGAGGTCGGCGATGATGCGTGTTCCCGAGCAATTGTTCTGTACAGCCTCGCAAGGATCATCTTCCATCATAGGTACATGCTTGTACGCTGCGGCATGGAACACGTAGTCGGGTTTGTAGGTACGGAAAATATCTTCCATACGTTTCCTCTTGGTGATGCTGGTGACAATGGTCTGTACCTTGAGACGAGGCCATTTCTTGCTCGTTTCCAGTCTGATGTCGTGCATGGGCGTTTCTGCCTGGTCAATCAGAATGAGTTCCCGTGGGGAGTAAACGGCGGTCTGCCTTACCAATTCGCTGCCGATGCTTCCTGCCGCTCCTGTAATCAGGATGGTTTTGTCTTTAAGCTGTTTGCCGATGGCATCCATGTTCACCTCGATTACCTCTCTTGGAAGCAGGTCTTCCACTTCCACTTCCTTCAGGGAGGAAAGAGTTATGTTTGAACTTCCATCCCATTCTACGGAATGAGGAATCATCATGATTTTGATGTTGTAGTCAATCAGTTTCCTGGTCCATTCCTTGTCCTGGATAAAATCGTTGGTCTTCGAGGGGGATACGAAGAGGACATCCACGCCT
>CAVEJA010000044.1:0-5374 GCA_963615745.1 Duodenibacillus sp. | reverse complement strand
TACTCCGTGAGTTACGGATGCCAAACGGGCTGGGCGCAAATAAAAAGTGAACGGGTCAGGAATTTCCTGACCCGTTTCGTTGGTGGCGGGGGCTGGAATCGAACCAGCGACCTCCAGGTTATGAGCCTGACGAGCTACCACTGCTCTACCCCGCGATGTTCTTTTTTGCGAGTGCAAAGGTACAAATAAATTCTCATATTCCAATATCGGTGAAAAGAAAAAACGTTACGGGAGGAATTTTAGGCTTTTTTGAGAGAAGTTTTAGCTGGATTAAGGGCTGTAAATGGCGGAATGGAAGTATATTTGCACATCGTAAAGCGGTGTGCGAGCCGTATTGAAAATCTTTTCTAAAGGAAACTATCTCATGTCAATTACTAAAACCCGTGCTCTTTTTGTGGATGTCGCGCGGCATCTGTTTGCCTGCAAAGGATTGGGAGGGACAACAATGAATGATATTGCTGTGGCTTCCAAGAAAGGCAGGAGGACTCTGTATACTTATTTCAAGAACAAGGAGGAAATCTATTATGCGGTAATAGAGACGGAGATAGAGCGCATCTCGGAGAAACTGGACGAGGTGGCAGCCCGTGATATGGATTCCGAGCAGAAGATAGTGATGCTTGTGTATACCCATCTCAGCATGATCAAGGAGGCTGTGATGAGGAATGGAAACCTGCGTGCGGAGTTCTTCCGGAATATCTGGATGGTGGAGCGGGTGCGCAAGGCTTTCGATCAGGACGAACTGGAGATTTTCAGAAGAGTGTTGCAGGAGGGCAAGGACAAGGGACGGCTGTGTCTGGACAATGTGTCCCTCACAGCAGACATCATACATTACTGTTTGAGGGGTCTGGAAGTACCATATATATATGGTCGTCTGGGCGGAGGCATCTCCGTAGACGAGAGCCGGCCGATTGTAATGAAGATGGTGCGCCGTTGTTTGGGGATAAATCCGAATATATATTAATTGATAAACATAAAATAATTATGGGACTTTTAACAGGAAAAAATGCGTTGGTAACGGGTGCAGCCCGTGGTATAGGTAAGGCTATCGCCCTTAAATTTGCCGCTGAGGGTGCTAATGTGGCGTTTACCGATTTGGTGATAGATGAGAATGGCAAGGCAACAGAGGCTGAAATAGCGGCCTTGGGAGTGAAATGCGTGGGATATGCAAGCAATGCCGCTGATTTTGCACAGACCGAGGAGGTCGTTGGCAAGATAAAGGCGGACTTTGGCGGTATCGATATTCTGGTCAATAACGCCGGAATCACGAAAGACGGCTTGATGCTTCGTATGACTGAGGCGCAGTGGGATGCCGTTATCGCAGTGAATTTGAAGTCTGCTTTTAATTTCATCCATGCTTGTCTGCCTATTATGATGCGCCAGCGTGGCGGCTCCATTATCAATATGGCTTCTGTCGTAGGCGTTCATGGTAATGCGGGACAGGCGAACTATGCAGCCTCAAAAGCCGGTTTGATAGCGTTGGCAAAGTCAGTTGGTCAGGAAATGGGACCCAAGGGAATCCGTGCGAATGCCATTGCTCCGGGTTTTATCGAGACAGCGATGACAGCCGCTCTTCCTGATGCGGTTCGTGCGGACTGGATGAAGAAGATTCCTTTGCGCCGTGGCGGTCAGGTCGAGGATGTGGCCAACACCGCGCTTTATCTCGCTTCAGACTTGTCAAGCTATGTCAATGGACAGGTTATCCAGCTTGACGGTGGTATGAATATGTAGAAATACACAAAGAAAAAATCAGACAGGGCGGAGTGCGGGAGCATTCTGCCCTTGTAATTAGAGGGTCGTAACGTGGAGGTTTTATACGAAGACAATCATATTATTATTGTAAACAAGGCTGTCGGGGAGATAGTCCAGGGTGACAAGACGGGCGATGCGACGCTGTGCGACGAGGTGAAATCCTACATAAAGGAGAAGTACGCCAAGCCCGGACAGGTATTCCTGGGGGTAACTCACCGCTTGGACCGCCCTGTTAGCGGTGTGGTTGTCTTCGCCCGTACGGACAAGGGACTGTCGCGCATGAACGAGCTTTTCCGAAAGGGCGGAGTGGAGAAAACCTATGTGGCTTTAGTCAATAATTGCCCTCCTAAAGAGGAGGACGAGTTGCGGAACTGGATAGTACGCAATGAGAAACAGAACAAGTCTTATGCCTACACCGTCCAGAAACCTGGAAGCAAAGAGGCTGTATTGCGCTATAAGTTGGTAGCCCGCTCGGAGAGATATTGCTTGCTGGCGGTTCGTTTGCTGACAGGAAGACACCATCAGATACGTTGCCAGCTGGCTAAGATGGGATGCCCTATCAAGGGAGATTTGAAATATGGCGCGCCCCGCAGTAATCCGGATGGCGGAATCTCGCTGCATGCGTGGCGTGTTCGTTTTGAGCATCCTGTGTCCCATGAGATGATAGATGTGAAAGCCCCGTTGCCTTCAGACCCTTTGTGGGATGTTTTTGCCGGGTGCGGATTTCTGAAAGAATAGCTGTTAAAAAGCCTCTCTTGTATAAAAATATGTAACTTTGCATATTACTATTCTGAAATGGGGAAGAAACTGTCTGTGATCATGCCTGCGTATAATGAGGCGAGCCATATCCAGGGAATCTTGGATAAGGTGTGCCGTGTTGTATTGCCTTATGATATGGAGACAGAACTGGTCGTTGTCAATGACGGCTCTTCAGACAACACCTCCGATAAGGTGGAGGAATTCATCTCCAGTCATGGTGACAAGGACATCCGCCTGCTGAACCATGAAAAAAATCAGGGGAAAGGCGCGGCTATCCGCACAGCGATACAATATGTGACTGGGGACTATACCGTCATTCAGGACGGGGACGAGGAGCTTGATCCCAATGACTTCGTGCAGATGGTTCGGAAGATGGAGGACGAGAATCTGGCTGTTTTGTACGGCTCCCGCTTCCTGGGGCATAAGAAGAATTCCTCTTCGTTCACTTTCCTGTGTGGGAACAAGGTTCTCGCATTGGCGGCGAATCTGTTGTATGGTTTGCGGATAACCGACGAGGCAACCTGCTACAAGATGTTCAAAACCGACTTGTTGAAATCCATTCCATTGGAGTGTGACGGCTTTGAATTTTGCCCGGAGGTGACGGCGAAAGTGGCAAAGAGAGGGTATAAGATACAGGAAGTCCCCATCCATTACTATCCCAGAAGTTTTGAGCAAGGGAAGAAAATCCGTGCGCGGGATGGATGGAAAGCAATCAAGACATTGCTGAAATACCGGTTTAATTAGTATGGATATTAAGGAGAATGTGTCATTGCCGGGGGTGAAAGCCCTTAGTGAGATGCAGAAAAATGCCATAGAGACCATCCTGGCAAATGAGAATGTGGTTCTGCTTGCCCCTACGGGTTCTGGAAAAACCCTGGCTTTCCTTCTTCCGCTGATAGAGAAAGTGAGTGCGGATGACGATAATCCGCAAGCTGTGATATTGTCTCCAACAAGGGAATTGGCACAGCAAACCTATCATGTACTGAGGAAAATAAGTCCTCGGTTGAGGGTCTCCTGCCTTTATGGGGGGCATCCTGCCATGGAGGAACATAGGAAAATGAATGTCCTGAAGCCACAGGTGATAGTGGGAACACCGGGAAGAGTGCTGGATCACATGGAAAAGGAGAATTTTTCCGTCGGTTTTGTAAGGCATCTGGTGATAGACGAGTTCGACAAGATGCTGGAACTGAAATTCCAGGAAGAGCTGTTCTCCATCATGAGAGGGCTTCCCGAATTGAAATCCCATATACTTGTTTCCGCCACGGATTCGGAGGAGATAGGCTCGTTTCCCGCTTTTGAAAGGAGTACACCCGTATATTTGAATTATCTGGAGGGGAAGGGAAAGGCGTTGCCCGCCTCGATAGCACATTATATGGTGAAGTCTCCCCAGAAGGACAAGCTGGAAACGTTGCGGTTGTTGTTGGGCAAATTGGGTGGCGAGCCGGCTGTTGTATTTGTAGGTTACCGGGATGCGGTTGTCCGTGTGGGGGATTTCTTGAGAGGTCAGGGATTTTTTGTATCTCTCTTTCACGGAGGATTGGAGCAGGATGAGCGGGAACGTACCTTGTCCCTGTTCTCCTGTGGAGTGACCAATGTGCTGGTTTCAACGGATTTGAGCGCAAGAGGGCTGGACATAAGTACCTTGCGGAATGTGGTACATTACCATCTGCCTGCCCGAAGTGAGGACTATATGCACCGCTGTGGTCGGACCGGGCGTTGGGAGAACGAGGGCAACTCGTTCCTGATTTTAGGACCGGAAGAGACTATGCCCGCTATTCCTCATATCTCCTTCAAGGAATACAAGCTGCAACCGCCGTTTTCCGCTCCTGTTGTCCCGGAATGGTCAATGTTGTATATCGGAAAAGGCAAGCGTGACAAGGTGGGCAAAGGGGATGTGGTAGGATTTCTCTGTAAGAAAGGCGGTGCGAAGGCAGAGGAAATAGGTACGATTGAGATAAGGGAGCGTTATACTTATGTGTCCGTCAAGCGTGCCAGAAGCCGACAGATTGTAGAACTTTGCCGAGATGAGAAGATAAAGAAGATGAGTACGAAGGTGGAGTTGGTAAGGAACTCCCCTCGTTAAAGTGCTCACTTCATAGGGAACTTGTCAGTGCGGAAGGGGATGATGGGCAGTCCCTCCTTGTTTGCCAGATTTCCTTTCTGGAAGTTTTTGAAACAGTAGCGTGCGGCGACAGGTTTTGCCACATCGGGAGAATAGACCATAATCTGGGTGTCTTTGACAACGGCTGTTGCCGGGTGAAAGACACTGTCCTCGCCGCAGACTTCGAATCCGAGAATATCTTCCTGGCGGTTGAATCCGTTCTTGGTTTGGGTGAAATCCAGATACAGACGGCCTCTTTTCGCGCACATGGATTTGTATTCGGGGTTTAGATAATTGATATTGGATTTCTTGTAATCGTTAGCAAGAGCCCAGTTCGCCAGCCTTTTCCCCACTGTCAGCTTGCCGGCGGGATGAATCTGGCTCTCCTCTTTCTCTGTTACAAGGTCGTTTGTGGAGACCATACCTGTTTTTGCTACGGAATGAGCCACCTCATTCTGGGAGTTTCTTAGGAGAGCCGCCTGGTTTTTGAGGGTCTCACCATAGTTGTAGGGTGCTATTTCCACAAAATAGAAAGGCAATGCCCCCATTTTCCATTCCTTTCTCCAGCTTTTTATCATGTCAGAGAAACGCTTGGTATATTCGTTTCTGGCAAATCCTACATTGGCTTCTCCCTGATACCAGATAAAACCTTTGATGACATATCCGGTAAGAGGGTGGATCATGGCGTTGTATAGCCCGGAAGGTGTGTGCATATCCAGCTTTTTGAATACGCTGTCGCCAAGATCCATGCCGTAGGTGCGGAGT
>CAVEJA010000043.1:0-3770 GCA_963615745.1 Duodenibacillus sp. | reverse complement strand
ATCATATACATAGCGGTATTCCTGTTCCCGGATATGGCTTTCTCTCAGATGAGAGACCCCGTGCGTTTTGAAGTTTCCCAGAAAAGACTGTCTCCGACAGAGATTTCCCTGACATTCCAAGGAAAGATAGAAGACGGGTGGCACGTATATTCCACCGACATAAATGAGGGCGGACCGATAGCCGCCTCGCTCCATGTAGAGGAAAGGAACGGAATAGAACTTGCCGGGAGGCTTTCTCCCCTGGGTAATGTGAAAGAGAAATACGACGAGATGTTCTCCATGAATGTTTCCTATATGGAGACAAAGGCGGTGTTCCGGCAGACTTTGAAAATAACAAAGAAGCGTTTTCGTATATCCGGGTATTTGGAGTATGGGGCGTGTAATGAGGAAAATTGCCTGCCTCCCGCCCAAGTGCCGTTTTCTATAAAAGGAGCGGACGGCCCGGAGGAGACGGTTGTGGCGGAGGAAAAGGAAGACACGGCTGTTGCTGTCTCTCCAGAGGGAATGAGTGCGGACAGTGCCGTGACATCCCAACTGCCGGATTATTGGAATCCTGTGGTCGCTGATAGCGGGGGCAAATCCGGAGATTCCGGGAATTCTTCCTTGTGGTGGATATTTCTAATGGGACTTGCTGGCGGGCTGATCGCCGTGGTGACCCCTTGCGTATGGCCGATTATACCGATGACAATAAGCTATTTCCTGAAAAGAACGGAACATTACGGAAAAGGATTGCGGGATGCCCTTTTGTATGGGGTGAGCATTATTGCCGTATATGTGTCTTTGGGATTGTTGGTGACGCTGATTGCCGGGTCGGACGGACTGAACAGTCTTTCTACAAGTGCGGGATTCAATATCGTTTGTTTCCTTGTCCTGGTGTTTTTTGCCGCAAGTTTCCTCGGCGGCTTTGAGATAAAACTTCCTTCCTCTTGGGGGAACAGAGTGGACAGTAAGGCGGAGAAGACGGGAGGAATTGTGGGGATTTTCCTGATGGCTTTGACATTGACCATAGTCTCCTTTTCCTGCACGGGACCGATAGTGGGTTTCCTGTTGGTGGATATTACCTCTTCATCCAACTATCTTGCTCCGTTGGTGGGGATGACGGGGTTCGCCGTTGCCTTGGCGTTCCCGTTCACATTGTTTGCGTTGTTCCCTTCCGTCATGCGGAAAACGCCCAAAAGTGGGGGCTGGATGAACACTGTGAAGGTGACATTGGGCTTTATAGAACTGGCTTTTTCCCTGAAATTCCTGTCTGTTGCCGACATGGCGTATGGATGGCATCTGCTGGACAGGGAAACATTTGTCGCTTTGTGGATTGCTCTCTTCGGACTGCTGGGGTTGTATCTTTTGGGAAAGATTCATTTTCCCGCAGACGAGGACAGAAGGAAAGCCTCTGTCCCTTCCTTCCTCTTGGGATGGGTGTCCATCGCTTTTGCCGTTTATATGCTGCCTGGTTTGTGGGGTGCGCCTTTGAAAGCGGTCAGTGCGTTCACTCCGCCCTTGTCCACACAGGATTTCAAACTGGATGCAGCGCATGAGGTGAAGGCAAAGTTCTCCGACTATGACGAGGCGGTGAGGTATGCAAGGGAAAACCATAAGCCGTTGCTGCTGGATTTCACTGGTTTCGGATGCGTGAATTGCCGTAAGATGGAGGCTGCTGTATGGACAGACCCTGCCGTTTCGGATTTGCTGAACAATGAGTTCGTGCTGGTCTCTCTTTATGTGGACGACCGCTCTCCTTTGTCCTATCCGCAAGAGGTGGAAGTAAACGGAGAGAAAAAAGTGCTGAAGACGAAAGGACAGTTGTGGAGTTTCCTGCAAAGTCATAAGTTCGGGGCAAATACCCAGCCCTATTATGTGCCTGTGTCTCCGGATGGAAGTCTTTTGAATAAAGCCTGCTCCTATGACGAGAATGCGGGAAAGTATGCGGACTTCCTGCGGACGGCACTGAAAAATTATCAGAAAAACAAATAAAACATAATACATACGATGAAAAGAAATTACTTGCTATTGACGTTTTTTTTATTGTCTCTGATGTCTGGTATGGCGCAGAGGATGATTCCAGAACTTCCTTTTGACACCAGTGTGGTGAAAGGGAAACTTTCCAATGGGCTTACTTATTATATCCAACATAACGAGAACCCGAAGAAAAGAGCCTTTTTCTATATAGCGCAAAAGGTGGGGTCTGTCCAGGAAGAGGAGTCCCAGCGGGGTTTGGCGCACTTTCTGGAGCACATGTGCTTTAACGGCTCCGAGCATTTCCCAGGAAACGGTGTGGTAAGCTTCTGCCAGCGTATCGGAGTTCAGTTCGGAAACCACTTGAACGCCTATACTGCTTGTGACAGGACGGTGTACAATATAGACAATGTACCCACCGATGATGTCAGAAATCTGGATTCCTGCCTTTATATCCTTTATGATTGGGCGCATGCCTTGACCCTTGATCCTGCCGAAATAGATAAGGAGAGAGGTGTTATCCATGAGGAATGGCGTGTGCGGAACAGCGGGATAAACCGTATTTTGGAGCGACAGCTTCCTGTCTTGATGAAGGGTAGCCGGTATGCAGACCGTTTCCCGATAGGCTTGATGTCCGTCGTGGATAATTTCAAGCCGGAGGAATTGAGGTCTTATTATGAGAAATGGTATCGCCCAGACTTGCAGGGAATTGTGGTTGTCGGGGATATAGATGTCAGGGAGATGGAAAATAAGATCATAGAAATCTTTTCCAAACTTCCTGCTGCCGAGGAAAACGCCGCTCCTCTGGAGTATTTCAAAGTCCCGGATAACGACGAGCCTATTATTGTCATAGACAAAGACAAGGAGGTTACCAAGCCCATGTATATGGTGATGCAGAAATATGAGGATCTTCCCCGGGAATACCGCAACAGTCTGTTGGGAATGTCATACAGCTATATCTCCAACATGATAGAGATGATGCTGAATTATCGGTTTAGCGAACTGATGGATAAGCCGGATGTTCCTTGCACCAATATTTCCGCAGGTTGCGGAGATTTCCTGCTGTCTTCAACGATGAAAAATCTGGAGGTGGCGTTCTATCCCAAAGAGAAGCAGGACAAGGAGGCTCTGAAGTGGATTTTGCGGGAGATGCGCCGTGCTGCTCAGTATGGATTTACGGAAGCTGAGTATATCCGTGCGAAGACTGATTTTTCCGCCCAGCTGGATCAGATGGTTGAGAACCGCAAAACAGTGAAATCAAGTCTGCTGGTGAATGAGTGCGTGGAGCATTTCTTGGAGAATGAGGTGAAGACTTCTTTCCCCAAAGAGATAAGCTGCTATCGCCAAATTATGGAAAAAATGCCTATTCAAGGAATAAATAAGATGGTTCAGGCGATAATCGGCAAACAGGATACGAATCTTGTCGTGCTGGGAATCTATCCGGAGAAAGAGGGATTGGAGATTCCTGCGGCGACTGTTGTGAAGACTGCCTTGGGTGAGATAAAGGCGGAAGACATCAAACCCTATGAGATGAAAACGGTAGACACCCGGATTCTGGAGAAAGAACCCGCTATGGGGGCTATAAAGAAGGAGTTGCCCGAGGACAAGCTGGGCTATAAGGGCATCGTTCTCTCCAATGGTGTGTGTGTGAAGTACAAGAAAACGGATTTCACAGAGGGCAGAATCTCCCTGAAAGCGGTCAGTCAGGGCGGAAAGGCAAGGGTGGCTCTGAAAGACATGCCTGCTGCCAGTATGCTGAAAGAGGTGATGCAGAATAACGGATTGGGGAAATTCAGCGGAACGGATCTGACAAAGGC
>CAVEJA010000042.1:0-4979 GCA_963615745.1 Duodenibacillus sp. | reverse complement strand
TCCGCAGATCCTTTATATCTGGATGTGAAAGAGGCTTTCTATGGAGCGGAGAACGAGCCTCTCATCGTAGGCGGTCGTTACGGATTAGGGTCAAACGACACCACTCCGACCATGATTATCTCCGTATTCGACAATCTCAAGCTCCCCACCCCCAAAGACCACTTCACATTGGGTATCGTGGATGATGTCACCTTCACATCACTTCCTTTGGAACAGGAGATGGCATTAGGCGGTAAGGGTATTTTTGAAGCCAAGTTCTTCGGTTTGGGTGCGGACGGTACTGTTGGCGCAAACAAGAATTCCGTAAAGATCATAGGCGACAATACCAACAAATATTGTCAGGCATACTTCTCCTACGACTCAAAGAAGAGCGGCGGTTTCACTTGCTCCCATTTGAGGTTCGGAGACAGCCCGATCCGCTCCACTTACCAGATAAAGACACCTAATTTCGTAGCTTGCCATGTACAGGCATACTTGAGGATGTATGATGTCCTCCGCGGTCTTCGTGACAACGGAACGTTCCTTCTCAATACGATTTGGGACGGAGAGGAATTGATTCACAATCTGCCAAACAATGCGAAGAAGTATTTCGCAAAACACAATATCTCGGTTTACTACATCAATGCGACGCAAATCGCCCAGGAGATTGGATTGGGCAACCGTACAAACACCATTCTCCAGAGTGCGTTCTTCCGCATTACAGAGGTAATCCCCGTTGATCTGGCTGTCGAGCAGATGAAGAAATTCATCGTAAAATCCTACAGCAAGAAAGGACAGGATGTGGTAGACAAGAACTATAAAGCGGTTGATCGCGGTGGCGAGTACAAGAAACTCGCTATTGATTCCTCCTGGGCGAATCTGCCGGATGACGAGATCGTCAAGCACGACGAGCCGGAATTCATCACCGATTTGGTTCGTCCTATCAACGCCCAGAACGGAGATCTTCTTCCCGTCAGCGCATATAAAGGCATCGAAGACGGAACTTGGCATCAGGGAACAGCCGCTTACGAGAAGCGTGGTGTCGCCGCTTTTGTTCCAGTATGGAATGCGGAAAACTGCGTTCAGTGCAACAAGTGCGCATTTGTGTGTCCTCACGCTGCCATCCGCCCGTTTGTCATGAACGAGGAGGAGAAAGCCGGATTCAACGCACCTACCATAGAGATAAAAGCCCCGGCACAGCTCAAGGGAATGCAGTTCCGTATTCAAGTGGATGTGCTGGATTGTCTGGGTTGCGGCAACTGTGTTGATGTCTGCCTTGGCAGAAAAGTGAACGGAGAGACAGTGAAAGCTCTTGAAATGGTTTCTCTGGAAGGTCAGGAATCCGAAGACAAGAACTGGGAATACTGCGTCAAGAATGTCACATCCAAGCAGAATCTCATCGACATTACCGCCAATCCCAGAGTCAGCCAGTTTGCAACTCCGCTGTTTGAGTTCAGCGGCGCATGCTCCGGTTGCGGTGAAACGCCTTATGTTAAACTCGTCAGCCAGCTCTTCGGTGACCACCAGATGATAGCCAATGCTACGGGTTGCTCTTCCATTTACTCTGGTTCCATACCATCCACGCCCTATACCACTAATGAAAAAGGACAGGGACCCGCTTGGGCGAACTCCTTGTTCGAGGATTTCTGCGAGTTCGGCATGGGTATGGTTTTGGCAAACAAGAAAATGCGCAAGCGTATCAACAACCTGCTGAATGAGATGATTGCCAGCGACAAGACTTCTGCCGGATACAAGGCAGCGGCACAGGAATGGATAGACAAGCAGAATTGCGCTGCCTGCAGCCGCGAGGCGGCGGACAAACTGATTCCGTTTATCACCGAGGGAGCTAAGGCGGGATGTCCCGTATGCAAGGAACTCACCGAACTGACCCACTATCTTCCGAAACGCAGTCAGTGGATCATCGGTGGTGACGGTGCGTCTTATGACATCGGTTACGGCGGTCTGGATCATGTCCTGGCTTCCGGCGAGGATGTCAATATCCTTGTCCTCGACACCGAAGTCTACTCCAACACCGGCGGTCAGGCTTCCAAGGCAACTCCTATCGGTGCGATAGCCCAGTTTGCCGCAAGTGGCAAGCGTGTCACCAAGAAAGATCTCGGTCTGATGCAGACCACTTACGGATATGTATATGTGGCACAAGTAGCCATGGGAGCGGATCAGGCACAGTGCCTCAAAGCCATCAAGGAAGCCGAAGCCTATCCCGGACCTTCGTTGGTCATTGCCTACGCTCCCTGTATCAACCACGGTCTGAAAGCGAAAGGCGGTATGGGCAAGAGCCAGGCTGAGGAAGGCAAGGCGGTAGAGTGCGGTTACTGGCACTTGTGGCGTTACAATCCCGCTCTGGCAGAGGAAGGAAAGAATCCATTCTTCCTTGATTCCAAAGAGCCGCAATGGGACAAGTTCCAAGACTACCTCAACGGAGAGGTTCGTTGCCTCTCTCTGAAAAAGGCGTTCCCCGAAGAAGCCCAGGATCTTTACGATGCCACACAGGCAGCAGCCAAGAAACGCTACCAGAGTTATGTAAGAAAGACAAAAGAAGACTGGACTATCTAAATTTAGTCTCTTCATCTAATAAGACACGGAACTGGGATTTTCAGTTCCGTGTCTTATTTTATAGTTCTACCAAACAGTGCTGTTCGCTTTTCACGTTACAGGAAAGAAATTCCCCGCTATCAGGGTTTACCTGGGACTTCCACCCATTGGAATAAGCTCATGCCGGGCGTACTATAAGCATAGGGGACACGATGATTTATGTCCCCTATGGAAAGATATTCAGGTCACTGTCCAAGTGACTTTCTCCGTTTGTTTATGCTTTTCTTCTATGCCTGCCGTTTATCTGGCGGTCTTGACTTTGAATGTCCTGCCGGCTGCTTTGACAATGTATATGCCTGCAGACGGTACACTGACGGTCTTGCTTGTGCCACGGTAAACCAGTGCACCGCTGGTGCTGTACACTTCCACCACGGCTTTGTCCGCAACTCCCGTCACGGTGATTTCGCCGTTCCTTGCGGACACGCCCGCGTTGTTCTCCTGTGCCACACCGCGGATGCCGGCAATGATCTGGAGGAAATCCTTCCATCCCTTTGCGGCTTTGTATGCCTCGACAGATGTCACCGGCACGGTCAGCACGCATTTTTTCTTGTCTACTTTATAGAAGACATCGCTGCCGCAGATAGGAGGAATCTCTGCTAAGGATTCTATTTTCTCCAGTCTTGTGCACCCAGAGAACGCCTCTCGTCCTATGCTCGTCACGGAGTTGGAGATAGTCACGCTTGTCAGCCCTGTGCATCCACGGAACGCAGAGCTTCCTATGCTCGTCACGGAGTTGGGGATGGTCACGCTTGTCAGTCCTTTGCAGCCATAAAACGCCTCTTTTCCTATGCTCGTCACCGAGTTGGGGATGTCCACTCTTGTCAGTTTTGCGCAGTTATAGAACGCTAATCTTCCTATGCTCGTTACGGAGTTGGGAATAGTCACGCTTGTCAGCCCTGAGCACCAGGCGAACGCACCGTCTCCTATGCTTGTCACGGAGTTGGGAATGGTTATGCTCGTCAGCTTGGTGCAGCCATGGAACGCCTCGTCTTCTATGCTTGTCACGGAGTTGGGGATGTCCACGCTTGTCAGATCTTGGCAGTCATGGAACGCACCGTCTCCTATGCTCGTCAGTCCTCCGCCGCCATAGAACGCATAGTATCCTATGCTTGTCACGGAATTGGGGATTTTGGAGTTTTTGTATCCCGCAATCAGAGTATTTGTTTCTGTCTCTATGATGGCGTTACAGTTGTCACGAGAGTCGTATGTGTTGTTTTCTGGGTCTACGATGATGCTTTCCAGTCCTGTGTGTCCAGAGAACGCTCCTATACCTATGCTTGTCACGGAGCTGGGGATGGTCACGCTCGTCAGTTTACAGTCAAGGAACGCACAGTATCCTATGCTCGTCACAGAGTTGGGAATGTTCACATTTGTCAGCCCCGTGCAATTCCAGAACGCCTCGTCTCCTATGCTCGTCACAGAGTCGGGGATAGTCACGCTTGTCAGCCCTGAGCACCAGGCGAACGCACCGTCTCCTATGCTTGTCACGGAGTTGGGAATGGTTATGCTCGTCAGCTTGGTGCAGCCATGGAACGCCTCGTCTCCTATGCTCGTTACGGAGTTGGGAATGTCCACGCTCGTTAGTCCTTCACAGTGAAAGAACACCCCTTCTCCTATGCTTGTTACGGAGCTGGGGATGGTCACGCTCGTCATCCCTGTACATCCTTCAAACGCCTCGTCTCCTATGCTCGTCACGGAGCTTGGAATGTCCACGCTCGTCAGTCCTTTGCAGTGAAAGAACGCCTTGTCTCCTATGCTTATCACCGAGTTAGAAATGGTTACGCTCGTCAGTCCTTTGCAATACCAGAACGCATAGTCTCCTATCGTTGTTACCCCGTCTTTGATGACTGCCTTTGTGAAGGAGAGGTCTTGCCATGGAGATGGAGAGGAATATGTATAGTTGTACATCTCTCCCGTACCCTCAAGTGTTAGTACGCCTTCATCCAATGTCCAGGTGATATTGTCTCCGCACTTTCCTGATGCTGTTGCCAAAAGTTTGAAAGCTGCCAGCAGGAACACGGCGGCTATTACTATGAGAAAGTAGATTTTTCTTGTCATTGTCGCTTGTTTATAAAGGTTGGTCACTCTATTTTGTTCTGCGTAACAAAGATAGTTAAAAAAAGATGAGAATCCCCCTCCCCCTGTCAAACTTTCTCAATCCGGCAGAATTTGTTGCGAAAGGTGCGGAAAAAGCGGTCGGAAAACACGGAGTTTTCTACTCGTCAAATTGATGAGTAGTGGGAAAGCCCCTGCCACCACCCCCGCACTTCCAACAAAAAAACGCAAAAAGAGCGAAACACCTCCCGTCATTCCCGTATCATCCTCCTATCATCCTCCCTTATGCCTCCCTTACTTCTCCCTTCGGGAAGCGGAAATGATACGGAAAC
>CAVEJA010000041.1:3285-4917 GCA_963615745.1 Duodenibacillus sp. | reverse complement strand
CGGGACATGGAGTTCCCTCCTTCAAGCTGTTCCGTATATCCTTGACACCCTGATTCTGGCTCAAACGGTATGTTCTGTCCGCTATATCAAAGCATTTCTTCTTCTCATACAAAGACAAAGACTCCATCGGGAAACGGTCATCTATAAGCTTCACTTCCGCCACAAGACTTCTGACTTCCTCCGACAAATCGCTTTTCTCCTGATAATGGTTTGCTATCGTCGTCCATAAGTCTTTCGCACTATGAATGTCTCTCCTTAAATTGGACAAATGTATGATACGGCTCTGGGGATCTTCTGAGAAATCACTCTGGTTGGCTGTTATATGCATTTCCAACTCCTTCTGCAAAGAACCATATTGCCCTTCCAGCTTGGACTTCTCGGAGAGTAAATCCTGTTTCAGCAACTCGTCTTTCCGCATATCATCACGGATCTTCTCCTGCTTTTTGCGACAGAGACTCTCCTCCTGATACAATTCATTGAGCTTTTGCAGATTTCCCTTGACTTCTTCCAACTTTTCAATCAAAGGACTATGAATGGAAACCGTCTGAAAATCCTGCTTCAAAAGCTTTCTGCTGTTCTCACAATCCGTTTTTTCCTTCTCTTTGTTCGCCAGAATATCCTGCAGACCGGCATATTCTTTCTGTAACGCAGCGAGTTCCTCCGACTGGGACTGGAGATTATTTTCGTTTACAGCTATTTCCCCTTGTAACAAATGGGCTTTGTTAATCAGCACAGACTTACTCTGATATTCCTTGTCCAATACCTCCAAGGTGTCCTTAGCCGTTTTATACTCCTGTTCCAGCCGCATCAGGCTGCTTTTCACCTCGTTTTGCTCCTTCTGACTGTCGGAAATGGAATCGCGCAACTTTCCAATGCTTTTCTTCTTCTCTACTATCGTATTATACAATGGTTGGAAAGGAAGCACCTGGTCAAAGCGTTCCAGCTGGGTTTTCTGCCCATAAAGAGAATTGTATTCGTGCTGCGCCTTTGCCTGCACTTGGGATTTCTCTTCCAGACAAGCCCTTGTCTTATTATAGGAATCATACCAATTCAGATATTTCTCCACCCGTGACAAGTTGTCCTGATTCCGGGAATATTTGTTTTTTGCCATAACCAGATGTTCCTTCTGTTCTTTCAGAACATCTTCCGTCAGAATATTCTCGCTTATTCCCTCCAGCTGGCTGATGAGTTTCTCGTACATCTTGTCCGCTTCATTCGTACGGACATGAACCATCTGGGACATTTTGCCATAGATTTCCGTCCCTGTCAGTTTCTCCAGCAGTTTTGACTTTTCCCCTTGTCTGGCACTCAGAAAACTCGCAAAGCTATTCTGAGCCAATATAATCGTAGATGTGAATTGCTTGTACTCCAATCCCGTCAGCTGATTGACACACTCCTGAACCTTGGATTTGCCTTCCCACAATTCCTGCCGAGGAGATATTTGCCTCAAACTCCTTTTCGCATCATCAAAAGTATTATTGCGGGTAAGCCGTACACTCCATTCCGCAACATATCTGCCACCATTTCCTAATGAAAACGTGATTCTGCTGTATCCGTCACGAGCACCACGACGAAGTATATTGCGGGGATCGGTATTCCGCAGTTTCTTGTCATCATCAGAGATCGCAGAAT
>CAVEJA010000041.1:0-3275 GCA_963615745.1 Duodenibacillus sp. | reverse complement strand
CGCAAATTCTCAGCTTCGGCAAAACGAGGAGCTTTCCCATACAGGGCAAGACATATCGCATCCAGAAGCGTACTTTTTCCTGCTCCCGTCTTGCCAGTAATGGCAAAAAGCCCCGCAGATTTCAAAGGCTCTTCCGTAAAATCAACAACCTGCTCCCCCTCTAAAGAAGCCAGATTTTTGAGTTCTATCTTTTCTATTTTCATTCGTTACGATACTTTATTCCGCTGTTCCCTCACAGGCTCTCTTCACTTCCGCCACCATTTGCGCCATATCATCAGGCATTTCCTCTCCATATACATTATTATATACCTCCCTTACAATGCGGGCGGGAATCAGGCTCTGCAGCTCCTCGGTAGTATTGACCTCCACATTCTCCACGCTATTATTATGTTTAGGTCGAACCCTCTCTATCCTGCAAAGGTGCATTTTCCTCCCCGTAGCCTCCTGTTGGATGGCGTTTACCATACTGGGATCGGGTGTCTTCTCCAATACTTTCACCTCTACGAAAGGATAACATTCCGTATCATCCCCCTTTTCCGTCTTCTCAAAAGAAGACAACATTTCCATCACCTCTGAGAAGCCGGCTGTACCATTGGCGGGAACTGTCAGCAACTGTCTTAAAGGAGTATATTCTATGCGGGAGACAGAACTTGTCCCGTCACCTGAGATTTCCACCATATTGACTCCGTGCTTGTAATTCTTCTCCGTGAAACTCATGGGAAGGGCACTTCCTGAATACCAGATATTGTCTTTTCCACCTACCGCCTGCGCCCGATGGATATGCCCCAATGCCACATAAGAGACTTTTGAGGACAAATCCGCTGTTTCCACCGCATTCTCTCCTCCCACAACGACATAACCATCCTGCTCCGGACTGGAGATCTTGGAACCCACGGCAAAGATATGCGCCATCATCACACAAGGAATATGAGGAAAACGCTTGGAAGCGAATTTTACAAGACGGTCAAAGAAAGCGCGTACAGATTCTGTCGCATTTCCTGTCTGCTCATAATCATCACTACGAAGGAACGGTACGGCTAAAACTATCACAGACTCTTCAGGGTTCTGAATGGAGGAAACAGGTATACACAATTCCTCCCAGTCCACTTTTCCATCCTTGTCTTTCTTTACATGAGCCCGCACCTGCACCCCTATACGCCTGTATATGGAAGCGGGGGCTTCCAACCGGTTGGCAGAATCATGATTCCCCGAAGTGACAATCACCCTCATCAAGGGATTCTCCGCAGTCAGTTTGTCCAGAAAATCCCAAAACAAACGCTCCGCCGAAGCGGGAGGATTGGATGTATCGAACACATCTCCAGATATAAGCAGCGCATCAGGACGTTGCGAACGCACGGTTTGCAACAGCCATGCAAGGAAATGCTCGTGCTCACGAACACGATCGGTACAGAAAAAATTCTGCCCCAGATGCCAATCAGCGGTATGGAGAATCTTCATTACTTATTCAATTTCCAAGTAGCACCATCACGAGTATCTTTAATCTCGAATCCCAATGCTGCCAACTCGTTTCGTATCTTATCACTCGTCGCCCAATCCTTATTGGATTTGGCGTTCTGGCGAATATCCAGAAGTAGGTCTATCGCCTTCCCATACGCATCCTCACGCTCGCCTCCGCCACTTTGCTCCATGCTAAGCCCAAGTATATCGAAAACAAACGTATGGAACATATCTTTCATCGCCTCAAGAGCCTCTGGAGTTATTCCCTTCTGCTTGTCAGCAATCTGATTTATGTCATGACAAGCCTCGAACAGATAACTGATAACTATCGGAGTGTTCAAGTCGTCATCCATTGCCTCATAGCATTTGGAGCGGAGTTTGTCCGTGTATTCCTTGGTAATCTCTCCATCTGCCGCAGCTTCAATACGCTCCATCTGCCTGAAAGCATCAAACAAACGCTCCATACCCTTCTTGCTAGCCTTGAGCGCATCATTGCTAAAATCGACGGTACTGCGATAATGAGCCTGTAAAATAAAGAAACGTATAGTCATGGGAGAGTAAGCCTCGTCCAGCTGGTCACTATTTCCCGTAAAGAACTGTTCCAAAGTAATGAAATTGTTCAGGCTTTTCCCCATTTTCTGCCCGTTAATCGTGATCATGTTGTTGTGCATCCAGTAGTGAACCATCTCACTTCCCTGACTTGCGACAGCTTGGGCTATCTCACACTCATGATGAGGGAAGACCAAATCCAATCCCCCGCCATGTATGTCAAACTGATTTCCAAGATATTTTCTTCCCATAGCGGTACATTCTGCATGCCAACCTGGGAAACCGACACTCCACGGAGAAGGCCAGCGCATAATATGTTCCGGCTGTGCTTTCTTCCAGAGGGCAAAATCCACCTGATTGTGCTTCTCGTCCTGACCGTCCAATGTGCGGGAATTATTTATAACATCCTGCAAATTCCGATGAGAGAGCTTGCCATAATTATACTTTTGATTGTATTTCTCCACATCAAAGTAAACACTTCCGTGGCTTTCATAGGCAAATCCATTCTCCAAAATCTGTTTTACAAGCTCTATCTGCTCGATTATATGCCCGGTAGCGTGGGGTTCTATACTGGGAGGAAGCACTCCCAAGGCATCCATAGCCTTATGATAACGCAAAGTATAGTACTCTGCCACCTCCATAGGCTCCAGTTTCTCCAAGCGTGCCTTCTGCGCTATCTTGTCCTCTCCCTCGTCCGCATCATGAACAAGGTGTCCTACATCTGTGATATTCCTGACATAGCGTACCTTGTAGCCTATATGTTTAAGATAACGGAACAATATGTCGAATGTAATTGCGGGACGAGCATGTCCCAGATGCGGATCTCCGTATACCGTCGGACCGCAGACATACATCCCCACATGATGGGGAGTAATTGGCTTAAACAACTCTTTTGTACGAGTCAGCGTGTTATAGATGAATAAAGACCTTTCCATTTTTATTTGTTTTTCTATAATTGACCATCCTTCCTCAAAAGCTGTAACAGATGATCCACAGCCTCTGATTCCGGAATATTTTTTTCCACACATTCTTTTCCACGATACAGACTGATTTTCCCACGGGCAGCTCCAACGTACCCATAATCAGCCCCTGCCATTTCTCCGGGACCGTTCACGATACAGCCCATTACCGCTATCTTCAAGGAGGGAAGTCCTTGCGTAACCTCCTTTATTCTGGCTATTGTTCCCTGCAAATCATATAATGTTCTTCCGCAGCCGGGACATGAAATATATTCCGTACTTGTACGGCGGATGCCCGCACCCTGGAGC
>CAVEJA010000040.1:3290-7511 GCA_963615745.1 Duodenibacillus sp. | reverse complement strand
CCAGTACCTCTCACTGTGCCTTCCAGCATCCGGGCATACTTTATGGTGTTGCGTTCCTTGGGATTTGACGAGTTTTCCGCCGCCATCAACTCCGGCGTACACTTGATAGCGTTGGACAGGTTCATCTTCATACCATCTGGAAGACGGTCCGGGATGGCCTTGCACAAAGCATTGGACACATCCAGAGGCAGTTTCTCGACCCTTGCCACATCTTTTATGGAGTTCTTGGTCGCCATTGTGGCATAGGTAATGATGTGGGCGCAGTTCTCATGTCCGTATTTATCCATCACCCATTGCAGAACTTTCCCCCGTCCGTCGTCGTCAAAGTCCGTGTCAATATCAGGCAGAGAGATACGGTCTGGATTCAGGAAACGCTCAAACAGCAAATCGTACTTCAAAGGGTCAAGTTTGGTAATACCCAGACAGTAGGCGACCACCGAGCCTGCCGCAGAACCACGCCCCGGACCTACCCATACATCCAGCTCATTGCGGGCGGAATTGATGAAATCCTGCACAATAAGGAAATATCCGGGGAATCCCATGGTTTTCATGATATGCAATTCAAAGCGTATCCGCTCGCTTACATCGTCCGAAAGAGGGTCTCCATAACGCCGCTTCGCACCCTCGTATGCCAGTTTCGCCAGATAGTCAGCCTCGAATTTGATGCGATACAATTTCTCGTACCCGCCCAGTTTGTGGATTTTCTTCTCCGCCTCCTCTGGCGGAAGCGGATTTTCCCCGTTCTCATCCGATGTAAATTCCTTGAGCAAATCCTCCTGTGTGAACTTCTCACGCCATTGCTCCTCCGTTCCGAACTCCTCCGGGATGGGGAAAAACGGCATGATAGGGTCGCTCTCTATGGAATATGTCTCCACCTTGTCCAGAATTTCCAATGTGTTGGACAGGGCTTCGGGAATATCGGAGAACACTTCGTTCATCTCCGCCCTCGTTTTGAACCATTCCTGTTTGGAATAAAGCATACGCGTAGGGTCGTCCAAGTCCTTATTGGTAGAGAGACACAGCAAATGGTCGTGCGCCTCGGCGTTGTCCTCGTCCACGAAATGGCAGTCATTCGTGCAGACCAGCTTCACGCCATACTCGCGCGCCAGTTCTATAATGACCTTGTTGGCTTCCTGCTGGAGAGGGAAAGTCTCACGGTTCGCCCGCTGATTGGGGTCTTTCACCTCATGACGCTGGATTTCCAAATAGTAGTCCTCGCCAAAGACACGCTTGTACCACTCCAAGGCTTCCCTCGCCCCGTCAATATCCCCTTTCAGAATTTTGGCAGGCACTTCCCCAGCTATACAAGCGGAACAGACTATCAAATCCTCGTGGAACGCCTCCAAATCACTGCGATCCGTACGGGGTTTTCCATAGAAACCATCTACCCAGGCACGACTGACCAACTTGACAAGATTCTTGTAACCGTTGAAATTCTTTGCCAGAACAATAAGATGGTAACCGCCAAGGTCTCCTTTGTCCTTGTCCTTATCCTCTTTCCGACGGTGCGCCACATACATCTCGCACCCGAAAACAGGCTTGAACAATTCCAAGCCCTCCTTGCCGCGTTTCTTGTTTACCCCGTTTACATAATCAAACAGCTCCTTCACACCAAACATATTGCCATGATCTGTAATGGCCATCCCTTTCATCCCGTCGGCTATCGCCTTGTCTACTAATCTGGGGACACTGGACATACCGTCCAAAATAGAATAATAGGTATGCACGTGCAGGTGTACGAAGTCTTCCATGCTGGTTGTTTGAATTTCGTTATTGGTTTCTACACACAAAATTAGTCATAATACCACTTTCGCAGAACACAGGGACACCTTTAAATATCTACTTTTTTGAACGCCCGCTTTAGCCGTAGCGGCATCCTCTTTCCAGCCTTTCCCCTTCCTCTCTCTTTATTACAGTCATCATTTCTTGGTATCACAGGAAGCACCAGTACCGCCTTTTTTCGAGAAAACTTGCCAGAAACAAAAAAAATCCGCCTGATTCATGCCATATAATCCATATTCTTAGTGTACCTTTGTACCAACAATTAGGTACTAACCAATAAAAACGTATTAACAATGGCTTATGTAATTAGTGACGATTGTGTTGCTTGCGGCACATGTATCGGTGAATGTCCTTCAGGAGCTATCAGCGAAGGCGATACAAAATACAACATCGATCCTGATGTATGTGTGGACTGCGGCACCTGCGCAGATGTTTGTCCCTCAGGAGCTATCAGCCCGGAAGCATAAATCAGGGAAACGATTAAAGAAAACACTTCACATGGGACATCCTGCCAGATGTCCCTTTTTTGTCATCTATCATGGAAAGTATCTTATTCTCACGCAGAAGTTGCAGGAAATACACCAAAGAGATTCCCTCAAAAGAACTTATCAGCAAAGTCATTGAGGCGGGACTGTATGCCGCTTCCGGGCATAACTGCCAGTCATGGCTTATCATAGCGGTAACCAACGCGGAAATACAAAAATCACTCCGCAAAGTCAATGCGGAAATCATGGGAACAACCAGCGACCCTTTCTATAACGCTCCCGTCATATTGGTTGTTCTGGCAGACAAAACCCAAAAGACCTATATCAACGACGGTTCGTTAGCATTGGGAAACATGATGCTGGCAGCCCATGAATCCGGGCTTGCCTCATGCTGGATCAACCGGGCAAGAGAGACCTTCCAACGCCCGGAATGGAAGGAATGGCTGACTACCCTTGGCGTAGACGCGGACAAATATGAGGGAATCGGCAATCTGGCATTAGGATATGCCGACGGAGAACTCCCTGCCCCCATGCCCCGTAAATCCAACAGGGTTATCTGGGTGGAATAACAGCGGAGAACACCCGCCTTTTCCTATAACAGATATTCTTTCCAGTCCACCAAACGCATATCCCCTTTCCTGAGATAGGTGTCATGGAATGCGAATGCGGCAGACATGACATGGGGGGTGTGCCCTCCTCTTTTCAGACTGAGCCTCTGATACTCGCGCAATAAGGGACGGTAATCGGGATGGGCTATCTCAATAAGCAGGTCCGCACGTTCTCTCGGACTTCTTCCCCGCATATCTGCTACGCCGTATTCTGTCGCTATGGCATCTATATGGTGTTCCGTATGGTCTACATGGGAACAGAAAGGCACTATACTGGAAATTTTCCCGTCCTTGGCGGTAGACCCGCAAGTAAATATGGACAATGCCGAAGAGGTGGTATAATCCAACGAACCTCCCACTCCGTTCATCATCATGCTGCCACACACTTTGGTGGAATTGGCATGACCGTATATGTCTACTTCCAATGCGGTATTCAAAGCACAGACTCCCAAACGGGAAATCACCTCCGGACAATTGGAAACCTCCGAAGGGCGCATCACCAGTCTGCCTTTGAACATATCTATATCCTTATACAATTGCTGCAACTCCGAAGGAGGAATGGTCAAAGAGCCCGTAGAAGCCACCTTCACACGCCCCTCGCGCATCAGCCGGAGGGATTCGTCCTGGAACACTTCCGTGTACAAGGAGAAGTCGGGGATGGACTTGTCCTGTCCCATCGCCCCCATAACGGCATTCGCACCACTGCCCACACCACTTTGGAACACCAGTTTCTGGGGATTCAATATCCCTTTCCTCATATTCCAATGAACAAACTGGGCAACATTGCCTCCTATTTTCGTCGTGATTTCTCCCGACGGAGCCATCGGCTGGGACTCATCCGGCAGGTTTGTCTGCACAATTCCCTTTATACGCTCCGCATCCAACTCCAGATAAGGTTTGCCGATACATTGAACGGGAGAGGTAATATTCACTATGGAACGCTCCCACAGATTTTCTATCTCATAAATATCATGCAGTCCCTTGGCTGCCTCATGATGCCAGGTGTTCAATTCTATAAACACACCTTTCCGTGCAAGACGGCAGATCGTGGGGGCTATGCCTACGCCTGCCGTAAGATACACCCGGCATTTCGAGCCTTTCACCTCAATTGAGGAAGCCTCAACAATCGCCCATGTAGGAACACCGTATATGCCCTGACGCATAAGAGAGGCATGATTGCTTAGATTGGGGTCTACGAATTGCACTGTCCCTGCATTATAGCAGGCACGGATAACACGATTGGAACAAAAAGGTATGCGTCTGTCCACGGCTTCGGCTTTTGCCATCGTCTCCTCACAGGTATCGCCAATAGAAGCACCCGTAAGCAAGTCTACCTTGAACTCCCG
>CAVEJA010000040.1:1338-3260 GCA_963615745.1 Duodenibacillus sp. | reverse complement strand
CACAGAGAAACCACGAAATACAACGCCACACACAAATACGGACTCCAGCCCGCCCCTCTCATATTCAGGAAATAAGGACGCACTATCGGATGGACAACGAACATATAGGCGGACAAACTGCCTATGTATGCAAAGCCTCTGCGCCACCCTCCGCTCATTTCTACACAGGGCAACACCGCCAACACGACAAACACAGGGGAGAACAGCCATGAGGTCTCATCAAACCAGCAGGCGACAAGCATTACCAGACATACTACGGTATAGGACTTGCTGTAATACAAGCCTGTCCTTGCCATGGAGACACCCAAAGCGAAAGGAATCATCCACCCCACGAAATTATACCGCAAGTAATTGAACAAATCAAAGTGAAGAGGGAAATGAACCCTCGCTGCGAGCAGGAGCGCGCCTATACACAGGCACACCACGAGCGTGAGACTTACCCACCCTCTTTTGTAAAGGAACAAACGATACACCACATACAGCTGCATCGTCAGCGAGAAATACCACCAGGGACCCAGCAAAAGATCGGTTTCGGGAAAGAGATTCCCCGTAAAGGTAACCATTTGCAGCACATTGTACCAATGATGCCCCCAGTGTCCCTGGTGCAAATACAAGTCACTACATATCCACAGGCACAGTCCAAGTCCCAGCAGCCACCACAATTTCCGGACATTATACCACACAAAGGAGAGAAAGCCCAGCTCTTTCCCGTTCCCCTGCTCATACTTCTTCACCAGTCCATAACCGCTAAGGAACAGGAAAACAGGCACTCCGTAATGACCGGCATAAGAGAATATGTTCAAAATTACGCTCTCGCCATGCTGCAAAAGGTCTAAAAAACGGTATGTACGCTCTGCCGAGAAAGTATATTCATTCTCTTTGGCACAGCCCGACAGCAGATGACAAAAATTATGCAGCACTATGCTGACTATGGCTATTCCTTTCAGCACTGCCACATCGGACAAACTCAATTCCTTTCTCATCATGCTATTTCTTCTTTTCCACCTTTTTCTTCGGGGCGAAACGGCTGCCCTCCAATATGCTGTCGTAAGAATAAACTCCTTTCAGATAGCGTTTCTCCGGCGAATACGCCGAGTTGAATATATCACGTTCCGCATGATACCACGGACAGCTTACTCCTGCCAGCCCCATTACCAGCTGCGAGATATTATAAGAGATGAACGGGCTGCGCTGATGTTTCCTCACCTGGGCGACAACATCCCTGTGGCGTTTCTTGAACTGCGGAGAGAACCACACCACCATAGGAATCTGGAACTCATAATAGGCTATCGGAGCATCTATTATATCCCCCGGAGTTCTTCCAAACATCTTTATATAGTCGTAAACCTCCTCGCCATGGTCGCTTAAATACACGATGATGGCATCCTTTTCCTTGAACCGCATACATATCTCGTTGAATACGCTGTCGTTGTACCGCGTGGCATTGTCATAATCCGCCACCACGCTTTTCTGCGCCTTGTTCAGCTTCTTCCGTTTCACGCTGTCGGCAGTAAAATATCTCTGTTTCTTGTCGTACCGGCAGCTGTATTGCGTATGCTGTCCGTACAGATGGAAGATGACGAAATTGTACTTTCCCGGCTCATAACGGTCATA
This sequence comes from Duodenibacillus sp., assembly GCA_963615745.1. Classification (GTDB taxonomy): domain Bacteria; phylum Bacteroidota; class Bacteroidia; order Bacteroidales; family Bacteroidaceae; genus UBA6382. The sequence goes on along the minus strand of CAVEJA010000040.1, from coordinate 1,646 downwards.
CTCATGTATGAATTCCCCGTCCAATTTGTTTCCCGTCTCGTTCCGCACATCAAAACACAGCGTGTCCAGTTCCTCGTCATTGAGGAAGAAACTGCCATTGAAGTCCACTCCGTTCTGATTCCGGGACTTTTGGAACTGGTTCGTCAGGAAAGCCACCTTGTAACCCGCCTTCCGCATTATCGCAGGAAACAGCACCCCGTCCGTCCATTTGCCCGGACGGTTCATGTCGTGTGTGGAAAGCATGTTCTTAAACACTCTGCTGGTGAGATTCCAAGGCGTAATGGCATCCCTCATCACCACCAAATCCC
>CAVEJA010000040.1:0-1237 GCA_963615745.1 Duodenibacillus sp. | reverse complement strand
ATATTGGGCGTGGTGGATTGCTTGTAACCATACAGCTGCGAGTGATGCTTGCTGTAACTCTCGCCGATCACCAGTACGATATTGGGGCATTTGTGACTGCAACTGTCCACCGTGATATGGCGCATACCCGCTTTCAAATTGTCCAGATCCCTGTCTGCCAGACGAAGCATGTGAAAGGAATAAGCCAGGCGATAGACAGGATTATAGAACGTTTCCCATTTTATTTTCTCCGCCTGCTCCGCGGAATGATAGAATTTCCACAGTTTGTTTTTCTCGTGCAAGGATGGATGCGCGCTCATTCCCAAAATCAGAACAACGTTCGCACTGACCATAAACAGGATTATTTTCCATGCATTCCCCCTCCTTTCCCTGACAGCAGAAATGCTCTTACGGACTTTCCGAAGCAGGAAATGAACACCTCCCGCTGCTGTCAGAAGTCCCAAAGTCAGCCAGAACGCCTCCCCTTCGCAATACGCCGTAAAAAACTCCTTGGTCTCCTCCGGCGTTGTTTCCCTCCAAAGATTAACCGAGGTCGGCGTATATATGATGCGGAAACGCTCCATCAGGAATATCTCAAAGAACGTTACCGCATACACTATCACATAAAGGACACGCCTTACCCACACCCTTGCTTTCCGGGGAAAGAGCTGCAAGACCACGCAGACCACATAAATATCAAAGGCAAAATGCCAGTAATGCGCCTCCGTGTCCGTCTCGTACATCCATTCACGCCATACGGAGAGGCTGTACAGCAGCAACATGACCATTACGAACACGCCGTTACGGCATACAGGAGAGGCTGCCAGCACTATCAGACGGTACATCCCGTCCGCAAATGCCCTCAGCCACTTCCCCGCTTTCGCCACAACAACATTCATAACGGCTGCAAAGATACAATTAAAATTCGCAAAATTTTCCTTGCGCTATTTACTATTAATATCTTAACTTTGTCCTTGGAAAAGGACTTCTTTCGGAACGGCATCATGAATTTCACCAAAAAGCTACTTTTAAGGATATGGAATTTCATAGGTCATCACGCCTATCTTGTCACCATACTCATCTTTGTGGTCGTTGTAGGTTTCTTAGACCCCAACAGCTACTACCACCGTTTCCTTCACAAGCAGGAAATCCAGCATCTCAAAGACGAGATAAAGTACTACGAGGATCTCTATTCCGCAGATACCAAAACACTGCGGGAACTGGATGCCAACCCCAAATCCATCGAGAGAATTGCCCG
>CAVEJA010000039.1:0-4230 GCA_963615745.1 Duodenibacillus sp. | reverse complement strand
CATTGAGACAGAACGGGAAGCCACTTCTGCCGTGTTCAACCACTTGCGGGATGGAGGAATCACCGCCTATCTGCGCCCATCACGCGACTTAATCTACAACTACATAGACCTTTCACAACCTACGATATTCGTTAAGCCTCTCATTTCAGAGTCTCCCGTTCAGGAGGCTGACGGAGTTCTGGTGCCGACTTTGGAGAAGTTACTGGTAGACATACAGAAAGACAAGGACTTCTTCTATCTTCAGGAAGCGGAAGGAATCAACATCTTCCGTAATGCCCTGTCTCTTTACTCCATTAACGAAAGCCGATTGCTACGCTATGCCAGCCGCCGGGGTCTCAGAAAGGAAATAGGAGCCATCGTCCAAGCCATCAACTCAAATGATTAACAAGGACTCAACATCAGTACAAGGGGATTTGTAGACAAGGACAAGTTCGCCCTGCTGCAAGAAGGCATCGTCAATATCAAGCCTTTCATGTATAAGAATGCCTACCGCATAGAAGAGGCTGTCATTGACGCTGCAAAGGCTGCATATCTGGCTACCCTTATTGAAAAAGGACAGAAAATCGTTGAACGATTCCCTGCCACTCCTTTCGGTGAAGACTTGCGGATTGAGCCAGTGCTGACCAACAAACTGAACAAACTGAGAATTGGATTGCCCGAAGCATACTACTATTGGGCAAAGACGAGCCAACTGCTGGCAGAATAAGGCTACCGCCTTGCCGCCTGCTTGCGGTCTTCCTCCTTGTCACGAGGCTTCCACCCGTTAGACAATGAGCATACTACTAAAAAGAAAGCCTTACCGAATATAGGCAAGGCTTTCTTCAATATAACAGGAACTTCTTATCCGCGTTTTTTCCCGTCCTTTGGAGATACGGTCTTATCCTCCGCCATATCGTATTCGGGAACTACATTGACAGTCTCTATTCTGCCAGACTTGTGAGCGACCACACTGATAGAGCGCAACTGGCGGGTTTTGCTGTCGAAAAAGCGCATCGGGTCATAGGGTTTGCCGTTTATACGCACCTCAAAATGGCAGTGTTCCGTAGTGGCACGCCCTGTCCTGCCTACAATCGCTATGGGTTGTCCCGCTTTCACATAGTCACCAATTCGCACAAGATTCTTTTTGTTGTGTGAATACAGGGTCTCTATACCTATATCATGGCGCAAGACAATCGCATTTCCATAACCGGCAAAAGATTTCGCAAAGCGTACACGCCCGTCAAAAGCCGCATAAATAGTGTCATTGGGAAATGTCTTGATGTCAGTGCCCTTATGATTCTTACGTTTTCCCCCGAAAGGACTGATCACTCTTCCGTTCTTCATCGGATAGCACCAGTCTTTCCTGCTTATCTTGGAAAAATCAACAACAATCTTATCCGATTCGTCAAACAGTCCTTTCGTAGGAACTGCCACTACATTCTTCTCTCTTTCCGTGAAATCCTGCCTTGTCCCTTTGGCAGAAGCCGAAACAACAGACAGAACTCCCAATATACTACTTATAAATATCGCGCGTACCATAATATTATAATGTCTTATACATATATTACATCCTCGTCATCCGATCCTGCGAAATCGTCGCCACTCCCCTCTTCTTCCATATCCGGATAAACCAGTTCTATCTCATGAGAGTCAAGATCCCGATGTACCAGATCCTTATCCACAATTTCGGATGCTATTTTATTGCTTTTGCTATTCAGTTCTTTCCATATAATATCCTTCAACTCCTGAATCCCCTGCCCGGCAACTGAAGAAATAAATACGACAGGCAAGTCCGAGGGAAGCTCCTCTACAAGCATTTCCTCCAGCTCCTTGTCTATCATGTCGCATTTTGTCACGGCAAGAATCCGTTTCTTGGAGCACATCTCCGGATTGAACTTCCGCAGCTCGTTCAGAAGAATCTCATAATCCTTTCCTATATGCCCGGACTCACAGGACACCAAAAAGAGAAGCAGGGAATTTCTTTCGATGTGTCTCAAGAAGCGCAAGCCTATTCCTTTCCCCTCGCTTGCCCCCTCGATGATTCCCGGAATGTCCGCCATCACAAAGGATTTCCCGTCACGATAGGACACAATGCCTAATGAAGGCTCCAATGTGGTGAAAGGATAGTTGGCAATCTTGGGACGAGCGGCGGAGACCGATGACAGGAGAGTGGATTTCCCCGCATTAGGGAATCCTACCAAACCCACATCAGCCAGCAGTTTCAGCTGCATCACAACCTGCATTTCCTGCATGGGTTCTCCTGGTTGCGCATAACGGGGGGCCTGATTGGTGGAGGTACGGAATTCATGATTGCCCAATCCGCCTCTTCCGCCCTTGAGCAGAACCACTTTCTGCCCATGCTCCGTCACATCACAGATATATTTTCCCGTGTCCGCATTGTACACGACAGTGCCACAAGGCACTTCTATCACCTCATCTTTCCCGTCTTTTCCTGATGAGCAGTTCGGACCGCCTTCGCCACCATTGCCTGCCATAACATGCTTCTGATAACGCAGATGCAGCAAAGTCCACAAGTTCCGATTGCCCTGGAGGTAAACATGACCGCCTCGTCCGCCATTGCCGCCATCCGGCCCACCGTTATAATTGTATTTGGCGTGGTGCAGATGGATTGATCCGCGCCCGCCTTTGCCGCTCCGGCAGTATATTCTCACATGGTCAATGAAATTGCTTTCAGGCATAAATCCAAAGGATAGACAGACTTAACGTTTATAGAGAATCTATCACTTTGCATATATCGGAGAAGATACGGTCAAGTTCTCCCATGCCGTCTATGCTGTGGCGTTTCCCTTGTTTCTCAAACCAGTCCATCAACGGAGAGGTCTGATTATGGTAGACATCCAGTCTTTTCCTGATGGTCTCCTCGTTATCATCAGAACGCCCAGAGGTTTTGCCCCTTGCGACAAGGCGGGCAATCAGTTCCTTTTCCGGGACATTCAGCTCCACCATCGCGCTAACCTCCTCGCCCCGCTCAGCCAGCAGTTTGTTCAAACTCTCGGCTTGGGGGATAGTACGGGGGAAACCGTCAAAGATACATCCTTTGCTTGTTCCACGCAATCCGTCGTAAACGGAAGCCAGAATGTCCGTCATCAAGGAGTCAGGAATCAGTTGTCCTTTCTCTATATATGAGCTTGCCGTCTTGCCCAACTCTGTTCCGTTCTTTATCTCGTTGCGAAGAACATCACCCGTAGAGATATGAGCAAAGCCATATTTCTCCATTATCTTCTCACTCTGAGTCCCCTTTCCACTTCCCGGAGCCCCGAAAATCACAATATTAATCATTTTATTTCCTTGTCTAAAGCATTAGTTTTCGTTCGTGTACACATCAGGCAGGTTACGGAACTTCTCATCACAGTCCAAGCCATACCCCACGATAAACTTGTCCTCTATCTCTATTCCGATATAATCCACCTGGACATCACATTTTCTTCGCGAAGGTTTGTCAAACAAAGTAGCCACCTTCACACTCTTGGCATCCATCTTTTTGATTTCCTCCACCAAGTATTTCATGGTGTAACCCGTGTCCACAATGTCCTCCACTATCAGCACATTCTTTCCTTTCAGATTACCCGGCAACTCGGAAACTTTCTTTACCGTACCCGTAGATTCCGTCCCCGAATAGGAAGACAAGCGGATAAAAGAAATCTCACACGGGGATTCTATCTCCCTTATCAAGTCGGCAGCAAAAATAAATGCGCCATTCAACACACAGAGCATGCAGATATTCTCATCCCCATAATCCTTTCGAATACGAGAACCGAGCTCTTTCACCCGCTCCCCAATCTGTTCCTTACTTATCAGACGAGACAACTTGCCTCCTCCGATGCCGAAAAAGTTTCCCTGACTCATAATATGCAAAATTACAAAAAAGCTCATTTCCATAAAAGTATTTGTGGAAAATAATGCCCTTCACCGCATACAAGGGTGCGGCGGAATGGAAGGATTTCCTCAATATCATCTCCGGCATCGGGGGTGTGACCCAGGAGAACAACAGGAGAATGACAGGAGGCGTGTCATTCTTTTTTTTACGTTTTTTGTTGGAAAGCATACAATTCTTTCATACCTTTGCGAGCGGATAAGCCGGCGGACCGCACGCAAGTGCGGGAAACTGGTGCGTCCACGCCTCTGCGCACGCCGTGCCTTTAGCGGGGTGAGAGCCCCGTGACAAGGAGGAAGGGCGGGCAAAAGGGGCGCGACATGATGAAGGCGTTTACTTGACGCTCTGTTTGAGAC
>CAVEJA010000038.1:0-5505 GCA_963615745.1 Duodenibacillus sp. | reverse complement strand
GGGTGAGGCTGTCCAGTACCTTGGAATAGAAATATCCGTAGGGCTTGAAGAATATCTGATTGGGGCGGAAGATACTTGCGACGCTGTAAACGGGCACGCCGTTCTTCCTTAGTTGGGAAAGGTAGTTCTTCCAAAACTCATACTTGATGAAGAACGCCATTCGGGGACGCACCAGATTCACGAACCGCCGGGCGTTTCCCGGAGTGTCGAAAGGGAGATAGCAGACTATATCCGCCCCCTCGTAATTCTTGCGGACCTCATAACCGGAGGGTGAAAAGAATGTCAGCACTATCTTGTATTGGGGATATTGCCGGCGTATGGCCTCTATCAGCATACGCCCCTGCTCAAATTCTCCCAATGAAGCCGCATGAAACCACACATAGGGCGTTCCGGGAACAATCCTTTCTTTTAATATCCCGAATGTCCGCGCCTGTCCTTTCACCATAAGTCTGGCTTTCTTATGGAACAGGGAGGCTGTCCTGACAGCCCACGCATACATATTTATGGCAAATGAGTATATCACGGCTCTATCCTAATGCTTTGATTGCGTTCCGCATTCTCTTCAGGGTCTCCTCTTTCCCCAGGAAAGCGGACAACTCATACATATCAGGGCCCTGTCCTGTTCCCACAAGAGCCACGCGCCATGCGTTCCATGGGCGTTTCCCTGTCTGCTCGACCCATCTGTCCACCACCTCTTTCTGATGGCTCACATCAAAGTCCCCGATTGTTTCCAGCACGTTGATGAGTTCCTGTATCTCCTTGGCGGAATCCTCCTTCCAGTTCTTCTTGGTGAACTTGTCCTCCTTGTCGTACTGCGGAGCGACAAAGAAGAACTTGGTCAGAGGCCACAAGTCGGAGACGAAGCTGACATTGCGCTTCTTCTTGTTCCCGTCCTTGTCCGTGTATTCAATCACCTTGCTCTTCATCAGACCCACCACCTGCGCCTCTTTTTCCGCAGTGGAACTGATGCCGTTCTCCTTGAGGATTTTGTCAAATTCGGGCGTCCAGTCCATGTCGTCCCGCATCAGGAGGTACTGGTGGTTGAACCATACGCACTTCTGATAGTCAAACCGCGCTCCGCTTTTGCTGCATTTGCTTAAGTCGAAAAGCTCGACCAACTCGTCCAAAGACATTATTTCCTGGTTGTTTCCCGGATTCCATCCGAGCAGGGCGAGGAAATTGATGACCGCCTGGGGAACATATCCGTTCTCCCTGTAACCCATAGACACCTCCCCGCTCTTGGGGTCATGCCATTCCAGAGGGAATACGGGGAATCCCATCTTGTCGCCGTCGCGCTTGGACAGCTTGCCGTTCCCCACAGGCTTCAGCAGCAAGGGGAGATGGGCGAACTGCGGCATGGAGTCCGTCCAGCCGAAAGCCTCATAGAGCAACACGTGCAGAGGAGCGGAGGGAAGCCATTCCTCCCCACGTATCACATGGGTTATCCGCATCAGATGGTCGTCTACAATATTTGCCAGATGGTATGTGGGCAGCTCGTCGGCACTTTTATAAAGAACCTTGTCGTCCAGAATGGAGGAGTCCACATGGACATCGCCCCGGATGATGTCCCTCACATGAACATCCCTCCCCGGCTCTATCTTGAAACGAACCACATACTGGCATCCGTCTTTTATCAGTCTGTCCACCTCTTCCTTGGCAAGAGAGAGGGAGTTGCGCATAGAGTTCCGGGTGCCGGCATCGTATTGGAAATTCTCTATCTCCTTGCGTTTCATGTCCAGTTCCTCCGGGGTGTCAAAGGCAATATAGGCTTTCCCCGCCTCCAGAAGCTGGTTTACATATTCCTTATAGATGCTCTTGCGCTCGGACTGACGGTACGGGCCGTATTCTCCGCCGAAGCTCACGCCCTCGTCAAACCGGATGCCCAGCCATTTGAAAGCCTCCAGTATATACTCCTCCGCACCCGGTACGAATCGCGAGGAGTCCGTATCCTCTATCCTGAATATCAGTTTTCCTCCGTTCTTCCTGGCGAACAGATAGTTGTATAGCGCGGTTCGCACGCCTCCTATGTGCAACGGCCCGGTAGGACTTGGCGCGAAACGAACCCTGACATTGCCTTGAGTCATCATTTTTCTTGTGTTTATATTCTGCAAAATTACATCTTTTTCAGAACACAAACTAAGTTTTAACACTCCATTATTCCTACAAAAGGATGAATAGCGGCTGTCATGCCCCTTGTCTGTAATAATCTTTTTTTACCTTTGTGGGGCGTATTAGATGTTTGCAAATTATGGCCAGACTGAATATAGACTTCACGAAAGGACTGGTAAGGGTTCTTTTTCTGCTGGTGTCCACCATCCTTGTCATCCTGTTCCTGCCGCACGAGAGTGCTTCCTATGACTTTTCGGTAGGGAAGCCCTGGAAATACGGACAGATTATTGCCGATTTCGATTTCCCGATATACAAGAGCGAGCAGGTCATACAGACGGAGCGGGACAGCGTGCTGAAGCATTTCCAGCCTTATTACGAGATGGACAAGACGGTTGGAGAAATGCAGATCAAGAACTTCAACAGGGACATCAATAACGGCATCATCGAAATTCCATGGGAATACAGGCAGTATATTCTGGAGAAAATGGAGGAGGTATATGCCGCAGGCATCATGGACAGCCATGACTACTCCTCTGTCATGGACAATTACACCTCCATCCGCATAGAGAAAGGGACTTTGGCGGAGGCACAGTCCACAAAGAAGATCTTTACCACGCGTTCCGCATACATATATATACTGTCGCTCGCTGATTCCGCCCACTACAACAAGGACTTGATCAGCAAATGCAATGTCAATGAGTACCTGGCGAACAATCTGGTCTATGACAAGAAGAAAAGTCTTGACAGGAGGCAGGATCTGCTGAACTCCATCTCCTACGCCAGCGGGATGGTTCAGAAAGGAGAGAAAATCGTGGACAGGGGAACGCTCGTCACCTCCCGGACAGCCAGTATCATAGAATCGCTGATGAAGGAGTCGCAGAAGAGGAATGCCGACAGCAACACCTGGCTTCGCTCCTTTGGAAAGGGCACGGTGGTTTTCCTGCTTTTAGCCACCTTTCTCATCTATCTGTATCTGTACAGGCGGGACTATGTATTGAACCTGCGGTGCGTGACGCTTCTGTATTTCCTGATCACGCTTTTCTCCATAGCCACCTCCTTGCTGGTACGGCATGGCGAGCAACTGGTATATTACATCCCCATTTCCGCCGTTGCCATATTTGTCAGCGTCTTTCTGGATTCCCGCACGGCGTTCATCACCAATCTGATTGCCATCCTCGTCTCCTCGCAGAGCCTTCAGGACCCGTTCCTGTTCGTCATCGTCCAGACATTCTCCGCCTTTGTGGCGATTTACTCCCTCAAACAGCTTGCCACCCGTTCCCAACTCATCCACACGGTGTTCCTGATCACGGCTCTGACGGAACTGTTCATGCTGGGCATTGACTTCAGCCAGGGATATACCTTGAAGATGCTGGGCGGCTCCTGGTATTATGCGGAGGCCATCAACGGTGTCTTCCTCCTGTTTACCTATCCTTTCCTGTTCGTCATGGAGAAGGTGTTCGGCTTTACCTCCCCTATCACTCTGATAGAGATTTCCAACATAAACCACCCCCTGTTGCGGGAACTCTCCAAACAGGCGCAGGGAACATTCAACCACTCCATGCAAGTCGCCAATCTGTCGAGCGAGATTGCCTCCAAAATAGGGGCGGATGTGCTGCTTGTCCGTACCGGGGCTCTTTTCCATGACATAGGAAAAATCAAGAACCCCGCATATTTCACGGAGAACCAGGGACACATCAACCCGCACAACACGCTTCCCGAAGAGAGGAGCGCGCAGATCATCATCCAGCATGTGGCGGACGGCATTGAGCTTGCCGACAGATACGGGCTTCCCAAGGTAATCAAAGACTTCATCCAGACCCATCACGGAAACAGTCTGGTAAGCTATTTCTTTGTCCGTTATCAGAACGAGCACCCGGACAAGGAGGTGAACAAGCAGCTGTTTACCTACCCCGGACCCAATCCGAGCACAAAGGAGCAGGCTATTCTTATGATTGCCGACTCGGTGGAGGCGGCGTCAAGAAGCCTGAAAGAGACGGACGACGAGACCTTGCAGAAATTAGTGGACTCCATCGTGGACTCCAAAATGAAAGATGGGTATCTGAAAGACTGCCCTATCACCTTTGCCGATATTGAAATGGCGAAGAAAGTCCTGGTGTCCAGTCTGAAGACAATCTACCATACACGTATCAGTTACCCCACTCTGAACGCCCCCTCGCCCAAGAAGAAGAGGAAGAAGTGGAAATAAGGACAGGGGTCACGCCCCCGTCCGCTCACAATAACATGGACAAGAACAAAGAAATCATAGTTAATGAAATTAATGCAGAACATCTCACGGGGATGATATACAATCTAAGAGGTGTGAGAGTTATGCTTGATGCCGACTTGGCAGCTATCTACGGGTATAATACCAAGGATTTCAACAGGCAAGTGAAGAATAACATCGAAAAGTTTGATGATGATTTCATGTTCCGGCTGACTAATGAAGAGTGTGAAATCTTGAGGTGCAAAATTTCCACCTCAAGTTGGGGAGGTCGCAGATACAACCCTTTTTCCTTTACAGAGCAGGGCATCTACATGCTGATGACTGTACTGAAAGGTCCGCTTGCCACCAAACAAAGCAAAGCCATTATCCGTATCTTCAAACAGCTATTTCCATGAAAACCTCAGGGCGGCATATTCCACGACCGTTACATCGTCATTGACTACAACACCGATAAAGAACAGATCTACCACTGTGGAGCATCGTCCAAGGATGGCGGCAACAAAGTCACAACAATTACCGCCGTAACAGATGGCAGCATCTATCACACCTTGATAGATCAACTACATCTAAATCCAGAATTGGTATTAAGACATAGATGATGTACCTACACTATTATACCTTACTATATAACAAGAGTATAATAACTGTCCTGGCATAATAATTCTTCGACACCTCCTGCCAGAAACACTTTATTCAGGCAGAAATACCCGTCCGCTCCAAACGCCACGAAACATATATAAATGCGCAGGGGCTTTTCCGTTACTCGTCAAAGTTCGATTTTTATTCGTCAAAATTTGACGAGTAAAAAAGTCCCCTGTTTCTCCGTCCTCCCTCCGCTGTCGCCGTTTTTATTTATATATGGCTTCCGTATCATTTCCGTATTGTTTCCGCTTTTAAAAGGGAGACATAAGGGAGGCATAAGGGAGGATGATACGGGAATGACGGGAGGCGTGTCGTTCTTTTTTTACGTTTTTTGTTGGAAACAATACATTTCTTTCCTATCTTTGCGAGTGGATAAGCCGGCGGACCGCACGCAAGTGCGGAATACTGGTGCGTCCACGCCTCTGCGCACGCCGTGCCTTTAGCGGGGTGAGAGCCCCGTGACAAGGAGGAAGGGCGGGCAAAAGGGGCGCGACATGATGAAGGCGTTTACTTGACGCTCTGTTTGAGAC
>CAVEJA010000037.1:0-4918 GCA_963615745.1 Duodenibacillus sp. | reverse complement strand
TAATGTGCTGCCTGTGGCACCGAGGAAGATGTCTCCGTCCTTGCTGGATGAGAATACGATGGTAAGGCTGTAGCCTCTGTTCTCCAGAATTTCCTGATCTATGTTTCCTGTATATTGGAAAGCGATTTCAAAAGGCGTCCATTGGGAAACGGGAGGGACGAATCCCATGTCGGCAATCGCCACAATCTGGGGACTGGTCTTCACGTTGTGACCGTCAAGGACAACGGAATTTCCCGCTTCGTCTACATTGCGGTAGAGTACGGCGTAGACTGCGGCACTGTCCACTCGGCCCTCTACGACATTGTAATACTCGTTTCTCACAGTGTCTCCCGGAGTGTATTTGTAGTAACCTATGAGTTTGACAGGCTCTGCATCAAAAGGAACACCGAACCGGGTGGCTTTCAAGGCATCACTCAAGGCGATACTCACATTGAATTTTCCAAGGAAGAGATTTCCCGCAGCGATAGGTTTCCGGAACATTTTCCCCAATGTTCCTGTATATCTGGTGGTCAGTTGTACCGCACTGCTGTCATTTCCTTCTTTCAAAGGTGCGGACGGGTATTCTTCGGGAGGGGTATTGCCTGCGGTAATTCTGAAGCCGGGATTGCCTGTTGCCCAATCCGGACTTAGAGAACCGTCCTCCAAGACCCGTTGCCACTCATAGAATTTCTTGTAATCGGGGTCTATCTGATAATGGTCGAAATCGAAATAGGTGGTGTCGTTCTTGGTTTTGACGATGTGGACCGCCTTGACATCATAGGAACGGTGGTAAGAACCGTCTTCGGATGTCACGGTATAGGTAACTGCTCCCTGTGTGAAGTCATGGACAGAGCCGTTGGCAGGGGAGATGACTGCCCCTGGAGTAAGTATGAAACGGGGCGCAAGCGCACTGATGTCGGCATTCTTGCGGACATTGAATGTGATAGTGCTTTCTGTGGACATCACTTCCAAGAGCGTGTCGGAGGGGTTATAGAACAAATCTGTAGGATTGTCTACATGGAGATAGGCTTTCTCAATGTCACATTCCGCATTGGAAGCCTCATCCTTAAAGCATGATGAGAATAGTGTGAGACACGTTGCGCACACTAATGTCAGTGTTATAAAACGTTTTTCCATAGAAAAATGAGAATTGAATTGTGTGCAAAATTACCCCAAAATAGCAGAAAGATAGAGTTTCTCTCTCTTAAAAAAGAAAAGTGTAATTTAAAAATGAAGTCTATATATTGCTGGCCTCGGATGCGCGCTATGAGCAGGTGTTATGGATAATGCTCGGAGTAACGCTGCCTGTCCGTGTGGACAACCTTTTGGAAAAATCGGTTTTATAACATTCCAATGGGTTAGAACGGGAATATCAGTGGCAGTGCGAAGATCATGACAATTCCCATGATGATTTGCAGCGGAAGCCCCACTTTGATATAATCCATGAACGTGTAGTGCCCCGCAGGCATGACCAGAGCGTTGGGAGGCGTGGAGAAGGGGGACGCAAAGCACATACTGGCTGCCACAGTGACGGCAAACAGAAAGGGAACAGGGCTGACACCTATCTGCACTGCGCTGTGCAGGGCGATGGGAGCGAGTAATACAGCCGTGGCAGTGTTGCTGATAAACATGGTCATAAGGGAAGTGGCGAAGTAAATTCCAGCCAGTAGGGCGATTGCGCCATAGCCTCCCAATCCGCTTACCAGACTATTGGATATGTATTCTGAAGCTCCAGTCTTCTCCAAAGCCTGGGACATGGGCAGCATGGCGGCGATAAGGACGATACTTTCCCAGTTGATGGTCTTGTATGCGGCTTCCACGTTGCGGAAACAGCCTGTCAAGACCATGAGAACGCCTGCTATCATGACTGCGGTGACGGGTGCGACAGGAATAAAATCGAACACCATCATAGCGATCATGAGCAACATGATGGCTGCGGCGACGGGTGCTTTGTAGTCAAAGGTGACTTTGGCAGCCTCGCCAAGCGGTTGCCCCAGCACAACCCACTCTTCGTTTTCCTGATTGAGGCGTGCGATGTCATTCCAAGTACCTTGTACCAAAAGGACATCCCCGGAAAGAATACGCTCGTCTCCCAAGTTATGCAGAAGATAGGTTTTCTTGCGCTGGATTCCCAGCACATTGACATTGTATTTGTCGCGGAAACCCGCTTCCTTGATAGTGCGGTTGATCAGACTGGATGCCGGCATGATGACAATCTCCGCAATGCCGATGTCGTAGAATTTCAAGTTGTTGTGGTGGGAGACGGCTTCCTCGGGACTGCTGCCGTCCAGTATCTCAAGTACGAAGTCCTCTGCCATGTTGGTAATGTCCTGGATATTCCCTTTGACATAGAGGATGTCCTCATGTTGTAAAGGCATGTCCGGCTCTGCCAGTTTCTGAGTGATGGTTTTCAGAAAACGGTGGTTCTGTGCATCCCCTCTGCGGATTTCCAATATATTGACACCGTATTTGCGGTGTATGTTGAGGTCAATGACTGTTTTCCCCTCGACGGGAGAGTTGGAAGGAATTCTCAGACGGAACAGATTGTCCGCCAATCCGTATTCCTGTGCCAGCTCATGAAGACTTTTCCCTGTCTGTCCGCGTTTCTCTTTTCCCGTGTTTTTCTTGTTAAGAAGTTTGCTGAGAGGCAATAGGACAAGAATACCGACAACCAGACACACGATGCCTACTGGAAGGAAAGAGAAGAATGAAAGGGCGGGGTAGCCTGAATCCACCAGCGTGTTCTGGATAACCAAGTTGGGCGGTGTTCCTATGAGGGTCATCATTCCGCCCATGCTGCTGGCAAAAGCCAGGGGCATAAGCAGCCGGCTGGCGGAGATGCCCGCACTGGCAGCGAGACTGACCACAATGGGGAGCATGAGTGCCACCGTCCCAGTGTTGCTGACAAACGCTCCGATGGAAGCTGTGACAAGCATAATCAGGAGGAAAAGCCGCAGCTCGCTCTTGCCCGCCAGTTTGAGAATACGGGAACTTATCATCTTGGCAAGTCCTGTCTGGAAGATGGCACCGCCCACAACGAACAGCCCCACCATCATGATGACGACGGAGTTTGAGAAGCCGGACAGGGCCTCTTCGGGGGTAAGGATGTGGAAAAGAAGGAGTGCCAGCAAAGCGCAGAGTGCGACTACATCAGAGCGAATCTTGCCATGAACAAAGAGCACAGCCGATGCAATAAGAATACAAATGGTTATCAGCATGGTTGTATGGTGAGGATTTATGTAAACAAAGATAGGAAATTTTCCGTGAAAAAACAGAGGGAAAAGAAAGTATATGCGCAAATTACTTTTGGGAGATGAGAGAAAATAATGAATATTTCTTATTTTTGCACAAACTTAAAAAGTAAGAGATACAAATTATAATCAATTATTAAAAGAACGTCTCGAAGAGAGGGCATGATTTGCCGCTGTTGGGACACTGTACATTTATGGACAATAAAAACTGTATTATGGATGCCCGCGTTTTGGGCAGACCCAAGATGATGCTGCTGGGACTTCAGCACATGTTTGCCATGTTTGGCGCGACCATCGTTGTTCCTGTGATTACGGGACTTCCTATCTCTACGACCTTGCTGTTTGCGGGGTTGGGTACATTGCTTTTCCACTTGATTTCCAAGATGCAAGTGCCGGCGTTCCTCGGCTCTTCCTTTGCTTTTCTGGGAGGATATGCCGCAGTGAAGCAAATGGGAATGGATGCCGGGATGAGCGAGAGCCTTTCTTTGGACTATGCCTGTGTCGGTGTGGCTTGTGCGGGATTGCTGTATCTGGTGATGGCAGTCTTGCTGAAGACATTCGGCACACAGCGTGTGTTGCGTTTCTTTCCGCCGGTGGTAACGGGCCCTATCATCATTTCTATCGGTCTTACGCTGTCGGGATCGGCTATTTCCGGCTGTCAGACAGACTGGTTCATTGCTTTGGTCGCTGTGGCTATCGTCATTGTAAGCAGTATATGGGGAAAAGGATTGGTAAAGATCGTGCCTATTCTGTTGGGTGTGGTCGGTTCGTATGTGGTGGCTGTGTGTATGGGGAAGGTGGATTTCTCTGCCTTGAACAGCGCGCCTTGGATAGGACTTCCCTTTTCCTATGAAACTTCGGTTCTTGCCGTCTTCGACAATCCGAATTACAGCCTGTTGCTGTCTTCCATTATAGCCATTTTCCCTATCGCTTTCGCTACGATAATGGAGCATATCGGGGATATGTGTGCCATTTCCTCCACGGTGGGGAAAGACTTTCTGGCTAAACCGGGATTGCATCGCACGCTGACGGGTGACGGACTTGCCACTTCCTTGGCTTCTTTGTTCGGTGCGCCGGCAAATACGACTTACGGTGAGAATACGGGGGTGCTGAATCTGACCAAGGTGTTTGACCCCCGTGTGATCCGTATTGCCGCAGTTTTTGCCATTGTTTTGTCCTTCTGCCCCAAATTCGCAGCTTTGATTGGCTTGATGCCGGGTGCGACTATCGGTGGCGTGTCCTTGATATTATATGGTATGATTGCGGCAGTAGGCGTGCGCAATGTGGTGGAGGCACAAGTGGATTTCTCCCAATCCCGTAATGTGATTGTGGCAGCCTTGATACTGGTATTGGCTATCGGTATCAAATACGGGGCTAACGACCAGTTCTCTTTGGGGGCTGTGTCCTTGTCAGGTATGGCTGTTGCGGCTATCGTGGGGATTGTTCTGAATGCTGTTTTCCCAGAGAAGGATAAGTAGAAGAGGGTATAATGATAACAAAGTAAAGCCCGCTCGAATCCGAGCGGGCTTTACTTTGTTTAGGTACGCCCGGCATGAGTATTGTCCGGCGGGTGAAAGCCCCGAAGGAGGAAGACCGGCTGCGGGAACTTCCTTCGTCGAATCCCCGCCCCTGCTCCTTGGTTTTTCCGTATCGTTTCCGCTTTTAAAAGGGAGGCATAAGGGAGGCAT
>CAVEJA010000036.1:2632-11888 GCA_963615745.1 Duodenibacillus sp. | reverse complement strand
ATGACAACTTAATCGACCTTTATCTGACAACCATTTTCAGGAAAAGACATCGCCCGCAACGATTTTTGCCGGATTAACAAAGTTTAACTGGGGGGGTAGCTCTTCTCTCCCCGTTTGACTACCTTTGCAGCCCGAAAGCAATCAATATATTAATTAACTTTTTAACAACAAACAAGTATGACAAGAAAATTCTACTTTTTTGCAGTGATGACCGCCTTGTTCCTACTGGCAGCCCCCAATCTTCGGGCGGCGAAATCGGGCAAGTGTGGTGCCAATGTCACATGGACTTTGGACGACCAGGGCGTGCTGACCATCGAGGGTACGGGAGCGATGGATAGCAATGGATCCAATCAATGGAGATCCCTCTCCCCCCAAAAGGCGGTCATTAAAGACGGGGTTACCACGATTGGAAACTATGCGTTCTACGATTGCGCAGGACTGACGAGCGTGACTATCCCCAACTCCGTGACGAGCATAGGAGAGTATGCGTTCGCTGTATGCGCAGGACTGACGAGCGTGACCATCCCCAACTCCGTGACGAGCATAGAAGGCTATGCGTTCAGTGCATGCACAGGGCTGACAAGCGTGACCATCCCCGCCTCCATGAAGAGCATAGGAAATAGGGCGTTCGGTGTATGCACAGGACTGACGAAAATAGAATCCCTGGCGGAGACTCCTCCTACTTGCGGCAGCGATGTCTTCTATTATATAGACAAGAACAAATGCGTGCTGGCCGTGCCGGGAAGATCCGTCGAGGCATACAAGGCCGCAAATGGATGGAAGGACTTCCTCAACATCATCTCCGGCATCCACGGTGTGGCACAGGAGAACGCAAATGTGTCCGCACGGAACGGTGAGATCACCGTGACAGGAGTTGCGGACAATACCGTGGTGGAAGTGTACAGCACCAGCGGAGCATTGGTTTACCGTGGCACAAGCAAGACCGTAGCCGTACCGTCTGCAGACATATATATAGTCAAAGCAGCCGGCAGAACGTTCAAAGTCAAGACCGCAAGATAAACGGCAGACTTGGAGAAATAAAAGAAAACGCATCCCAAGGATGCCCGTAGCGCAGACACCGTCATGACTCATGGCGGTGTCTCTGCTTATATGCCCGGCATGAGCATTTGTTTGGCGTGCGGATATAAAACAGGGCGTGACTGGGAGAAAACGATTTTTTATGAGTAAGTTTGTATGAGAAAAGACTTAGTTGGAGAATCATGTCCATAGCAACTCCTTTTGCCCGCCCGATATATGTGATGGCAAAGCCGGCAGGGGCAACTTGTAATTTGGCTTGCCAGTATTGTTATTATCTGGAGAAAAAGAATCTTTACAAGAACTCCGTACAGCAGATGATGAGTGATGAGCTGTTGGAAAGGTTCATCTGGGAGTATTCCCAGAGTGTCACTACACAGGAAATCTTTTTCACCTGGCATGGAGGAGAGCCGCTGATGCGTTCCCAAAGTTTCTTTGAGAAAGTGATTCGTCTGGAACAAAGATATGCTGGAGGGAGATGGGTGGTAAACAGTATTCAAACCAATGGGACCCTGCTTACGGATGAGTGGTGCGAGTTCTTCCATAAAAACGGATGGCTGGTGGGAATCTCGATAGACGGGCGGCAGGAATACCATGAC
Organism: Duodenibacillus sp.; assembly: GCA_963615745.1. GTDB lineage: Bacteria > Bacteroidota > Bacteroidia > Bacteroidales > Bacteroidaceae > UBA6382. Next base: position 10,254 of record CAVEJA010000036.1, on the reverse strand, counting down.
GCTTATCGCAAGACACGGGCGGGAAAAGGGTCTTGGGAGAAGGTGATGCAGGGGATAAATCTGTTGAACAAGCATGGCGTGGAGTGGAATGCTCTGGCGGTGGTCAATAGAAAGAACGGAGACGACCCTGTCGGATTCTACCGTTTCTTCAAGGAAATAGAATGTAAGTATCTGCAATTCACTCCTGTCGTAGAGCGTCTCTTTCCACATGATGACGGACGAACTCTGGCTTCGGCGGATGAGGGGGAGGAGAACGCATTGACGGATTTTTCAGTTACTCCCGAACAATGGGGAAGTTTTCTCTGCCAGCTCTTTGACGAATGGGTGAGAAAGGATGTGGGAATACTCTCGGTGCAGCTCTTTGAGGCGACATTGGCGAACTGGGCAGGGATAACTCCCGGCGTCTGTACCATGTCGAGGAGCTGTGGTCATGCCGGGGTTATGGAATGGAACGGTGATGTCTTCAGTTGCGACCATTTTGTCTTCCCGCAATATAAATTGGGCAGCCTGAAACAACATTCATTAGTGGAGATGATGTACAGCCCGCAGCAGAAGGCTTTTGGAAACAGGAAGATGGAAGGTCTTCCCACGCAGTGCAAAAAATGCCAATGGCTGTTTGCCTGTAACGGAGAGTGTCCGAGAAACCGTTTCTGTCAGACAAAAGATGGAGAGAAAGGGCTGAATTATTTATGTGAAGGCTATAAAAAATTCTTTCTTCACGTGTCCCCTTATATGGACTACATGAAGAAAGAACTGGTAAACGGGCGTTCTCCGTCGAATATAATGGGAGAATTGAATGTCGTAAATGGATGTTAGAAATCCATGGTAACCCCGATGCCAAACACTCTGTTGGTGCGCCAGTAGTGGTTGCTTCCTGTCAGAGTGCCGTTCTCTACTAATGCTGCGGCTTTCTGTGCGCCAGCCAGACCTGCCACGAGGCGGGACATGGAGTTGTAGTCACTGCTTGTGGTGTCGTAAGTGTTGTACAGGGTCAGGAAATAGCTGGCATCAATACTCCAACGTTTGTTGAAACGATAGTTGATGCCGCATCCGATACTGTTGCTGCTGGTTGTGAAACTGATGTCTTCCATATATGCGTCAGTCAAACCATAGCTTGTGTTCTGCCAACCACCGCTTATGGTTAGATTCTTTGTGGCATCAAATTCTATTCCGGCAGAGAATTCGCGGGTCCCTCTGGAGAGTTTCTTTTCGGAATGTCCGTATTTTCTTGCCTGACGGTCGAAGAAATAGTGGTATCCGGCTGAGAGGCGGAATCTGTCGATAGGGGAATATTGGACACCCAAAGTCAGCAAGGCGGGAATGTCCTCTGGGTCTTTTTCTCCGTCCCGGAACTGTGCGAGAGAACTGAAATTATTGGCACTCTCGCTGTTTGCGGATTCATTCTTCAGGCGTATTCTGGTTTTAAACTCGTATTTCGCCGCAATATTCCAGTGGGAATTTATCTTCCAGTCGAAGCCGATAATGGGAGTTATGCCGAATCCGTTCTGGTCACAGTTCAGCCTGACATCTTGTGTGGCATACGCCAGAGCGTTCATTTGGGTTGCCTGCTGCTCATATAGCTGTGCCATTTGTTCATTCCCGGCTTCTCTATATGCTTCTGCGGCTCTTATGGCTTGGTCGTGTTTGAGGGAGAAATATTCGTTGGCGGGCTCTGTGTTGCCCCCTATTTTTATTTGGATATCCTGGATATAGCCGTAATAATTGGTGGTGGCGTATATTCCCCTTACGCCTCCAAAGACGGACAAGTTGTCTGTTATCTTTCGGGCAGCACCCAGTTGCAGACCATAATAATATTGTCTGCCACGCATATAGGAGTTCATGTCATATCCGTTTATTCCGAGGGATTCTCCTAAGAGTGGGAGAAGGGAGGCTACCGCTTCAAAAGAGCCAAGTCCTTTGTCGAAAGTACATTTGCCTCCACCTCCTGTAAGGGCGAAACTTCCGCTGAAACTCCATTTGTCCGTATTGTAGGAGGCTTGGAAACTGGGTATGACGGGTGCGTTGGCTTTGCCGACGAACCTTTTGGAATCTTCTCCGTTGTTCTGTATTCCTTGGCTGAAAGCCTTGAAAGTGCTGACAATCTCACGTGTCTGACGGGCGTTTTGTATGCTTAAAGTCAGATGAAAGCCATTCTCTAAGAAAGCAACGCCCGCAGGATTGGTGTAAACACCATCAGTTGCGATAACGGCATCACGACTGGGATTCCGCAGGAAAGCCGCATTCTGATTGGTATTGGTAAGTAGCCCGCCCGCAAACACGGGAGTGAAGCCTGCGCCATACAAGATTGCAAATAGTTTATTTTTCATCTAAAATGTTCTATTTTGAATTAAACGGGTGCAAAAGTAATACTTTTATAGCGTTTGGGTTTATTCTGATAGAAAGAAAAAGAGTCCAGGAAAGGACTCTTTTTCTAATAAAAGATGAAAAACGATGTTTAAAATAATGGTATAAAGAGCGTTAATTCCAGATATGCGGAAGTTGAAAAACGCCTTTTTAGAACAGTTTGTCAGGGTAAACGCCGGTATCTACCAGCTGTTTGATCTTGGCAACAGTGTCAGGACGGTCTTCCGGATAGGTCACTCCGAACCACTTGCTTGTGGTATCAAGTACCTGTACAGTGGCTTTGTTTGTCTTGATGAGCTTGTCTATCACCAAAGGAATGAAGAACTCCGCCTTGATGTTCTTCTTGGTAGATTCCGCATTGAGGAACTCCTTGAATATGTCTTGGCTGTATGCGAAATAATCGGGCGTGAATCCCCAGAAGTTCATGCTGACTGGTGTGGTGTCGGGAATGGCTGTCCATGTCTCACCGTCCTCTTCCAGATATTTTACCTCGCCATCGAGACGTTGTATTTTCGTGCGCTCTACAACAGTGGTGAGGAAACCTTTCTCGTCAGTGGAGCATACGCCACGGGAAACCGTGCCGCTTTCGCTAAGCGTATTGCCTATACGGAATCCTACCATGGAGTATTTGTTCTGGCTTCCTTCGGGAAGATCACTGAGGTATTTTCCCATAACCTGGAAAGAGTCTCTGCCATAGAAGTCGTCGCAGTTGATTACAGCAAAGGGTTCTCTGATGACATCCTTGCCCATAAGTACAGCGTGATTGGTTCCCCACGGCTTGGTTCTTCCTTCAGGAACGGTAAAACCATGAGGCAAATCCTCCAATGATTGGAATACAACCTCTACGGGAAGATGTCCCTGATACTTGCTGACGACCTTGTCCCGGAAATCCTGTTCAAAGTCCTTGCGGATAACGAATACAAGTTTGCCGAATCCGGCGTGGATGGCATCATAGATGGAATAATCCATGATGGTTTCTCCGTTTGGTCCGAGACCGTCCAATTGTTTCAAACCGCCATAACGGCTACCCATGCCTGCGGCTAATAAAAATAATGTAGGTTTCATATTAATGTAGATTGTGTCCTTGAAAGGGGCTGTTAATGATATACAAAGATAGGAAAATGGCACGATAGGGACTGATTAAACGGCCGACTTTTTCATGGGGGATACGAATTTTTTGTGTTTGGTTAGAAAGGATAACCTACAGCAAAGTGCAGAGCCATGTTGTCTTTAAGCTTGTCTATGTTGTAATATCCGCTCTTGTGCGTGTTGGCGGGATTATGCAGAGCCATTCCCCAATCCAGACGGAGTACAAGGAAATCCATATCGTACCTTAGCCCAAGTCCTGTTCCTAAAGCTATATCCTTCCAGAATGTGGACATATTGATTCTTCCGCCAGGACGCTTTTCGTCTTTCCGAAGCAGCCAAACGTTTCCCGCATCAATGAAAGCGGCTCCGTTCAGATTCCCTAACAGGGGGAAACGATACTCCACATTGGCTTCCAGTTTGATGTCTCCCGTCTGATCCATATAGGAATACTTCTTTTGGGGAGAGGTATAGTGCCCGGGACCAAGTGTCCGGATGGTGAAAGCTCTTACGCTGTTGGCTCCGCCAACAAAAAACTGGTCGCTGTAAGGAGCGACAGTGGAGTTTCCGTAAGCGTAAATCAGCCCGGCTGACAGACGGGTGACGATGTGATGCTTTTGCCGGATGCGGAATTTGTTGTGCAGTTCGCTGGTTATCTTTATATATTGCGCGAAAGGATTGTTGAATATCTGCTTGTCCGTCTTGGATAAAGACTGACCGGAGAGTGCGAATAGTCCGGAGACAATGTTTCCTGCTTCCTTGATGGAGAATTGAAACCACAGCGGATTTCTGTGCGAGGCTGCGGACTGGTAAGTGAAAGTATATTGCATGGAGGGTACAAAACGGTCTCTCATACTGATGTAAAGGGCGGGATTCTCCGTCATAATGGAGTCAAACGTATGGCTTGAACTCAGGAGTTTGTCATAGTATAATGAGAAAGGAGAGAACTCGTGCCGGGTAGTGGAGTGCTTCTGCCAGGAGTAGGTCATCTTCACTCCGAGAGAAAACAGATTGTAATATTGTGCGCGGTTCATCCAATCGGCACTGACGGCTACCGTAGTCTGGGTGGGGAAATGGAATGTCCGTCGGGTAATGCCGGGGAAAAGTATGTGTGCGAAGTCTATGGACAGCTGTGTCCCCACTTCGTAAGAGTTGAAAAGGTTCTGTCCTTTCAGATGATCCTGATGGGTTCTCCACTCGTATGAGCCGTAAAGTTTCCAGTTCAGCAGTTCTCCGCCTCGAAACAGATTCTTCCGTTGTATGTTGAAAGACAACCCCGGACTGAATCTGTCGGAGTTCTTCTCGGTGACATTCAGCTCCAGATTGGATGTAAACGGCTGGTCCAATGTGGCGGATATATGCAGATCGAGCGTGTCGCAGAGGTTGGAAGTGTCCCGTGGGACATAGTTGATGTTGAGTTGGTTGAATATGCCGAGGGAGGATAGTAGTTCCTGTGTCTTGTTTTGGTCGGTCTGTCTGTAGAGGGAGTTGGGGCGATGGGCGATATTCTGCAACCATACAATGGGACGCAGGGGAATCTTCTTCCCGTTGTAGACGAAAGAGATTCTGTTCAGCTGGAATGTGTTCATCACAGAATCCCTATTGGGTTTGAGGATATGGATATAGGTATTGCCCATATACCATCTTCTCTTTACTATGGAAGGTATATTCGCTTGCGGAATCATGACAAGTTGGACCTTGTAAGGCTTCATGACAGTGTCTGCCTTGTAAGAGATGTGAGAGGAACGGAAGAAGAAATATCCCTCGTTACGCAACAATTCCTCAATGCGCCGCTGTTCGTTGGTGAGCTTTACGGCATTGAACTGGTCGCCTTTGTGAAGGTATGTTTTGCTTCTGGTCTTGCGGATAAGGCTGTCGGAAACATGGGGGAATCCCTTGTAAGAGATGGAATCCAGCCGGAATACTTTTCCCGGATTGACGGAATAGTTGATTTTTGTCTTGCGTTTGTTCTTTCCGTATGTCGTTAAATCGTAAGTTACCTTCCCATGGAAGAACCCGTAGTTTCTCAAGGTGTTTGTGGCAACCTTGATACGGGTGTCGGGATTTACCGTAGAGACAAGGACGGGATTGCTGGCAAAAGATTTGAACATCCATTTTGAAAGTTTCCCTTCCTTGTTAATATATTTATTGTAAGCCCAAAGCCCCACGGGGAAAGGCGTTCTGTAGAAAGAACTCCCGAAGAGAGCGTTGTTGGGCGCATATTCCAGGACAGCGTTTACTTCCTCCCGGGCTGTTTCCAAAGCCTGCATATACTCTGCGTTTGCTGCTTTGGATAGTGCTTTCTTCTGTTTTTGGAGGCTTGCACTGTCTTCCGCTTGTACTGAACGGGATGTTCCGCTAAGAATATTCTCTATTTGCTGTGCGCTTTCGGCTATAGCGACAATAACTCCTGTGGAGTCTTTTTTGGACTGTTTTTCCTTTTTCTTTTTGTTCTGCGGGTAAGTGATATGCCCGATACCCGTGTAGAGGTTCTCGCCTTCGGGGAGGTTGCCCGTCGTGGTGCAGGAAAAGAGCAGACAGGAACAGAGGAATGTGGATAATATGTAGCGTGTTAGTGATTTCATGGGTGATGATTATTGTGTGACAGGGGCTGTTTCCTTTTTCCGGGGCTTGATAAACAGTTCTCCGAAAGTATTGGCTTTGCTTCTCCAGACGAATCCCGCACCTGCGGAATAGTAAGTTCCTTCCAAAGGATCTTGGGAGTCATGGTCATAAAACAGACGGATATGGCGGGTGGCGTTCTTGTCCAAACGATATTCCAAGGAGATGTTGTCGATGAAGCTCTGGTTCTCATTGCTTTCCTTTGCCCCCGCGGACACCTTTCCACCGATAATGAAAGTAACCCTGTCGTTCCATAAATGTTTGGCGAATTGGAAGGAATAGTCTGTCTGGGCGTTGCCGTCAGATGTGGTGGAGCCTTCCATTCCTATACTGAGATCTATCGTTTTCAAAGCATTTCCAGCCAAAGTCTGGATTTCACTTTGCAGGAACGTGTTCAGTGCGTTGTTCGCTTTGAATGAGGATTTGTTGGTGCTGGATAGATACATTCCCGTAGCCAGCAGGCTCACAGCCAATTTTCCCCTTCCCTCATCGGACATGGAGGCGAGCTCGTTCTGTATATTCATGTCCTCCGGGGCTTCTATGAGGAACTGCAATCCCATGTTTTCCAAAGTTTGTGATATGGCTACGCCTACGTTGAATGTCACCATACGGGTGGAGTTTCCGCCGTCATTGACTGAGGCTCTTGTGGTTTCCATCGCCTTGATGTGGAGGCTTGGGTTGTAGGGAGAGCCTGTAAACGTGATACGGTTGTCGTCTTTGAGTTTAAATGTCTTGAGAGGGATAAATGGGAGCTCGTATTTCATTTCTCCTTCCGAGAGTTTTAATGTTCCCAATAGGGAGATGTCTCCGCTGGGAAGATATTTCATGGTCAGATTTCCACCGCCCCGGCAGTCCACATAGTTGCTGCCGTTATTGCCCAATTCGCAGTGCATCTTGGCGGTCTCGGCAATTTTGATGTTGAGGGACATCATCATATTGCCTGTAACAGGCTCGCTTTCTTCTACTGTGGTCGTGTCTGAGAAATCTACGAACTCCACCAATCCGTTCAACCAGTCGCTTTCTGTGATCATTCCCTCCTTCATGACATAGGTCATATTGGTGTTTTTCAATATGTCCAGGTCTCCGTTGATGAACATAAAGCTGGTAGTTCCTTTGATTTTGGCGTTGATATTGGTATAGACCTTTCCATACAGGACATTGCTCTTGGTGCGTTCCGCATTCACAATCTGGAAATTTTTGGCTTGGGCGGTGAGGTTGAGAATGATTTTCTCCATATTGCTGAAATCCACATAGCCGTCGATGGTGAGCGGGTTCTTGTTCCCCTGGGAGTGGAACATCTGTTTGTCCAGATGCAGCTGGCTGTTATGTATGGAGACCGGCTTGTTCTCCATACTCATATTGATGCCATACAATGGCGAGAAGACGATAAGGGAGTCGGGAATAAGGTTTCCGTTGAAGATGAGCTGGTCGGTAGGGCCATCAATAGAGATTTCCCCGTTGGAATATCCGTCCAATGCCAGAGTGCCGTCTGCGGGGAGGAAGGCGTTGAGTAGCCGGCATGGGAATCTCTGCATGAGAACGGTGGCGTT
>CAVEJA010000036.1:0-2622 GCA_963615745.1 Duodenibacillus sp. | reverse complement strand
GCTGTTCTTGTCCGTATAAGTGCCGTCAATGGTGGCAACTTCTTTCCCCTCGTTCTGTATAAGTGTGTTTAAGTAATATTCGTTTGCGGATTTGGGAAGACAGGAGAACTCTGCCTCAAAGTTCCCCATATCGAAAGCATCGTACTTGAATCGCTCCAATCCGATGTTTCCAGACATCGCCATATATTCTTTCTGGCGCAGAATGTGTATGTCGCCTCCCAAATAGCCTCCCATGCGGGGAAGATATGGAAGTACGCTGCATAGTTCAGCAATATTGATATGGCTGAGACTGACGGTAATATCGTTGATGGAGTCTTTCTGGTCTGCGTGGATTTGCAGTCCTGTGTTGTCGTCCGCCAAGAGGTCAATGTTGGCGAGAACCTGACGGTTGGCGTTTATAGTAAGGAAATTGTCTTTATTGACAGTGAATCTTCTGTAGGCTATGATGGAGTTTTCAGGTACGACACGCAGGGTCAGACTTTGGTCTGGAGAGAAAATTCCTTTGAGTCCGAAGTCCATTCCCTGTTTATCCTTGTTGTCCTTGAAAGATGTACTTACATAAAAGCCGTCAGTAAGCAGTTCTCCGTTGATGTCCGCTGTGAATTTATTGGGGTTTTTCTTGCTCTTGTTCTCCACGGAGCAGTTGAGCCGGAGGCTCGTGGAGTCTTGGGCAATGCGGGCAATGGTCTTGTCCAGAAGCAAATCTCCCGTTTTAAAGTTCGTTACTTCCATATTTCCCTGCAATCCGTTTTCCGGATATGCGGATAAATCGAGTGCTGCTTTCTGGAATGAGTACCCGTGCATCCGCAGATATTGGAAGAGGGGATTCCTTTGTCCGGCTTTAAGAGAGAGACTGAGCCCGGGCATATCCCGTTTTAATTCGGGATGATCTATCTTTGCGGTTTTTATTTGCTCGATTGTGTGGGACAGAAAATGGGAGAGGCTGGTCGTGATTTCCCCCAGTTTCTTCTTGGAATGTAACCTTGCCAGGAAATCTCCGCTGCGTACGTAAGCGAAAGTGCTGTCTTGGGAAGTTCCCAGACGGAATCCTATGCTGTCAGCGGGGATGCCTGCGTTGGGCATGATGATATTCAGGTTCTCAACAAGTCCCATAAGCCCTGTTGTTTCTGCATCGGGCTTGGCGTAACCCAGAAGTTTCAGATCCATCATAAGGTGGGTGGAGTCTTTTCCTTCTGTGAGATGTTCGAAAGCAAGCTGCCCGACAGATCCTTTCATAGTGGCTTTTATGAGTTTTTTGTCAAGGCTTGCTTTGAAGTGTGTGTTGGCACTGAGCATCTTGTTCTCGCTGGTGAGAGAACCCTCCAGAAGTGTTTCCTTCAAGTGCGCTGTGAGCTGGATGCTGTCTAATGGTATGTTTCCATATTGTAATTGCCGGATGGTGACGGATGATTCCAATAATGTACTCTTGCTCATGGGGTCAAACCCTCTTCCTTTCAGTTGGGCGGAGGCGGTGAGCGGGCTGAAAGGTATCTTGGGAAAGAATGTCTGAAGGGGAAATTTCTTTGCTGTAAGGAGGAGATTGTATGTGAGATTTCTGATGTCGATATGTCCTTTGGAGACAAAAACGCCTTTCCCGGAGTGAATGGCGGACTGCGTGGAGATTCTGTCACCGTCCATTCCGATATTTCCTTGCATCAGGAAGTGGGACGGAATATGGATGTCTTGAGGCATCAGTCTGCGGAAATATCGTGTGTTTCCCAAATGTAGTTTGTATTGGGTGCTGATTTTTCTGTCCTTTTCTGAGAGAAGACGGTTGATTTTTCCGCTTAAGGCAAACTTCATGGTCTTGCCTGATTGGGCTTGAAAGTCCTTTATAAGGAGTTTGTCAGCGTTTCCTGTCACATGGGCTTTCAGCGTCACGCCTTCTTCCGGGAAGAAAGTAAGGTATTGCTTGATGGATTTTCCTGTGGCGATAAGGACATCCTTTTTGCCGATATTCCCATTTGCGCTAATGTCCATTTGGGCTTGCGTTCCTTCTTGCAGTGCTTTCAAGGGGAAATCCGCCTTCATGTGAAAACCGGAATAGGGAGTATGGATATGGATGTAAGGAATGGACAGTCGGGTGCTGTCATATACAATATGGCAGGCGAGGTCTTTTAGTTCCAGTCCGCACTGTTCCGCAAAAGACAGATGGGTGATTGTGGCATCCAGTTTGCCCTGGGTATAATCCATGTTTTGGGCTTGGATGAAGATATTGCTCAGTCCGATGTGGTTGTAGTCGAAAATGCCTTGGGTACGCCTTTGGTACGGGATGTCATATCTGGCTTGTGATTTTTTGACGGTCATCTTTTGCAGAGAGTATTTCTGCTGTTTTGTGTCTGCCAACAGCTGTTCCATCTCGCCTGTTCCCAGCGTGGCGGAAATCCTCATGGAGTCATTGGGCATCCTGAGTGCTATGGAGGTGTTTGCAACGGCTATGCGATGCACAAGAATGGAGGGAGCGATACTTGTCTCTTCCTTTTTTGCAGTGTCTTGTCTGGCTGTGTCACTGAGCAGAATGGAAAGATGGCTGTTTTTAAGCGAGAGACCATTGACTTCCGCCATGCTGTTTCTTAGGGCGTAGTTGGCGGGAATATCCATGTCAAGAAGCCCTATCGAGCC
>CAVEJA010000035.1:0-8493 GCA_963615745.1 Duodenibacillus sp. | reverse complement strand
TCCCTCCGTGACGGATTCGGATGTAAAAAGATAACTCATTTTCCAATCGTTTTTATAATGTTGTTGTTCTATTATATGAATAATGGAAAAACGATGGAAAGGCAAGAAGATGCGCCCTATGCGCTCGGCGGTTCTTTTTAGCATTTTTTCCCGTGGTTGCAAGCAGGTTCAAATCTTTCCACGTTTCTCGCTGCAAAGGTAAGAAAAAAATACAAGAACGGGAAAACCTCCTCATGTATTTCCTCTTCGGCGGAGGGGAAAGGCGTGGGAACGCTGTCGGAAAAAGGCGGTGCGGAGGCACAAAATGAGTATGTTAGAGCCGCTTTCCGTGCCAAATCGCATATTTTTTAAGCCAAAGTTTTGGCAAATAAAACTTTATTAATAATTTTGCAGCTTAGAAATTGTGAATCGGAAAAATAGTAATTCAAACAAATAAACGAAATTATGACAACAGCAGAAATCGAAGCTAAAGTAAAGGCTATTATTGTAGACAAACTCGGTGTTGATGAGAATGAGGTAAAGAACGAGGCAAGTTTCGCCAACGATCTGGGTGCTGATTCTCTGGATACCGTAGAGCTGATCATGGAGTTCGAGAAGGTTTTTGAGATCTCTATCCCCGATGACCAGGCTGAGAAAATCGCTACCGTAGGTGATGCCATCAAGTACATCACTGACAATGCGGGCGCAGAGTAACGGCAGACTTTAACTCCTATTCCTTTTTTAATGAGTTTGAAAAGAGTAGTCGTAACAGGAATTGGTGCGATCACTCCTCTTGGCAACAATGTTCCCGAGACATGGGAGAACATCAAGAGCGGAGTGAGCGGTGCCGGTCCTATTACCAAATTTGATACATCCTTGTTCAAGACGCACTTCGCCTGCGAGGTGAAGGGCTTCGATGTCAAGCAGTACATTGACAGGAAGAGTGCCAACAAGATGGACTTGTACACGCAGTACGCCATGGTTTCCGCTATGGAGGCTGTGAAGGATGCGGCTCTCGATGCCGGATCCGTGGACAAGAAGCGTGTCGGTGTGGTCTTGGGCGTGGGAATAGGCGGTATCAATACTTTCGAGCAGGAGGTTTCCAACTATGCCCTGCATGAGGCGGACGGACCGAGATACAGCCCTTTCTTCATTCCGAAGATGATTGCCGACATTGCGGCAGGGCATATCTCCATCCATTACGGCTTCAACGGGCCTAATTTTGCGACCACTTCCGCCTGCGCCTCCTCTACGCACGCGCTTGCCGTGGCTGCGGATCTCATCCGCCTGGGCAAGGCGGACGCTATCGTTGCGGGCGGTGCGGAGGCAGCTATCTGGCCTACGGGTGTGGGCGGCTTCAACGCGCTCCACGCTCTGTCCACCAGAAACGACGACCCGGAGCACGCTTCCCGTCCGTTCAGCGCGAGCCGTGACGGCTTTGTCATGGGCGAGGGTTCGGCAACTCTGATTCTGGAGGAGCTGGAACACGCCAAGGCGCGCGGGGCGAGGATATATGGCGAGATTGCCGGCTCAGGCATGTCCGCCGATGCCTACCATATCACCGCCTCCCATCCCGAGGGGCTTGGGGCAAGTCTGGTGATGGAGGTCGCTCTCCAGGATGCCGGGATGACCCCGGAGGACATTGACTACATCAATGTGCATGGAACATCCACCCCCGTGGGGGACATCTCCGAGGTGAAAGCCATCCAGCAGGTGTTCGGAGAGCATGCGTACAAATTGAATATCAGTTCAACCAAGTCCATGACGGGCCACATGCTGGGTGCGGCAGGTGCTGTCGAGGCGTTGATAAGTCTTCTTTCCGTGAAGGAGGACATCGTTCCCCCAACCATCAATCACGAGGAGGGCGACAACGACCCGGAGATAGACTACAACCTGAACTTCACCTTCAACAAGGCGCAGAAGCGCACCGTGCGTGCCGCGCTGAGCAACACATTCGGCTTCGGCGGTCACAACGCCTGCATTATCATCAAGAAATACGCAGAGTAATCCGCACATCGTGATGATGTCGTTATGGTATGTCATAAAGTTCTTCTTTCATCGGAAAGAGGAACTTTATTTTTCTTTAAAGGAGATACTGGGCTTCTACCCCCATCATATTGGGCTGTACCGGCTGGCGTTGCGCCACAGAAGCCTCAGCGCGCGCGACGACCACGGGAAGCTGGTCAATAACGAGCGGCTGGAGTTCCTGGGGGATGCCGTCATCGAGGCGATAGTGAGCGACATCATATACCACCGCTTCTCCTATGCCCATGAGGGATTTCTCACCACGACACGCAGCAAACTGGTGCGGCGCAGCACGCTGAACGCCCTCTCCTCCAGGATAGGGCTGGATCGCCTCGTGCGCTATACACGGCTTTCCGAATCCCACAACAGCTATATCGGCGGCAACGCTTTCGAGGCGTTGATGGGCGCGATATATCTGGATCAGGGCTACGGGCGTGCCACATGGTTCATCCGCCGGCTCATCAAAAAGGGCTATATCAAGGTGGAGGCCACGGCGAAGAAGCAGGAGAACTTCAAGAGCATGCTGCTGGAATGGTGTCAGAAGCGCAAGTACCAGGTCTATTTCTCCACAAAGGCCCTGGAGGAGGCCTCGCCCGAAACCCCGAACTTCCTTACCGTCGTGATGGTGGAGAGCCGGGAGCTGGGGAGAGGCAGGGGCTTCTCCAAGAAAGAGAGCCAGCAGAAAGCGGCGTGCAAATCTATGGATATGCTCAACCGGCTTCCGCAACTGCGGCACGGACTGCAACGCCGCCGCCTGCACAGGGAGATAGTCACCGATTTGCTCCATTCTTTCCCCGGGTTCGAGCGGGCGTGCGGGGAGGAATAATCCCCTTGTAGCCGTTTTCCCGTCTGGAAAATCCCTATTTTCTTCCTTTTTTTCGCCAAATTTCCAAACGAAATCCCGCCAAATTTCCAAACAAAACTCCGCCAAATTTCCAAACGAAATCCCGCCAAATTTCCAAACGAAATCCCGCCAAATTTCCAAATAAATTCGGAAAATGAGTTGAAATACAATTAAATGTATTATTTTTGCAGCAAAATAAAAAGTGATGAAATACAGGGATAGGATTGCGGACAAGCTGTTGCGTGAGAAACTGGAGGCTATGGGGGCTGTTCTGATAGAGGGTCCCAAGGCTTGCGGAAAGACCACCACGGCGGCGCAACAGGCGAAAAGCGTCATCTATATGGATGACCCGGAGAAATTGCAGCAGTACAGGCAGATGGCGCAGACTAACATCGGCTATCTGCTGGAGGGGGAGACACCTCGCCTGATTGACGAGTGGCAGGAGTTCCCGCAGTTTTGGGATGCCGTCCGCTTCGAGGTAGACCGCAGGGATGAGGACGGGCAGTTCATGCTCACAGGCTCTGCCGTGCCTGTCGATACCAAAGATATTCGTCACACGGGTACGGGAAGATACGGATGGCTGACCATGCGCCCCATGAGTTTGTGGGAGTCCGGGGACTCCACCGGGGAGATAAGCCTGTCGGATTTGTTCCATTCGCCGGACAAGATAGGGGCGGTGAACAAGCTCACGCTGCCGATGCTCGCGTTCGTCGTCTGCCGTGGAGGATGGCCCAAATCCCTGCAAAAGAAGACGGAAAGTGCGGCGTTGTTACAGGCTTCGGAGTATTACAAGGCTATCATAAACAGCGATATGTCACGGGTGGACAATGTGAGGCGCGATGCGGAGCGGGCGAAGAGAATCATGCGTTCCTACGCCCGTAACCAGGGCTCTCAGGCGAGTATAGCGACAATCCTTGCCGACATATCGACGAATGAGCCGGAAAATGTCAGTGACGAGACGGTGGATTCGTACCTTTCCGCCCTGCGGAAGATGTTCGTCATAGAGGATATGCCGGCGTGGAATCCGAATTTGAGAAGCAAGACCGCTGTCCGCACATCAGACACGAGGTATTACGTAGACCCTTCGGTGGGTGTGGCGGCTCTTGGTCTGGGTCCCAGCGATCTGATGAACGACTTGAACACCCTGGGACTGTTCTTTGAGACAATGTGTATCCGTGACCTCCGGGTGTATGCGGATGCCTTGGACGGTTCGGTTTACCATTATCGGGACAAGAACGGTCTGGAATGTGATGCCGTGGTGCATCTGCGCAATGGCTCTTACGGTCTCATAGAGATAAAGCTGGGCGGAGAGAGGCTGGTGGAGGACGGTGCAAGGACATTGAACGCGCTTGCCGGGCTCATAGATACCACCCGTATGAAAGCCCCGTCCTTCCGTATGGTGCTGACAGGGGTCGGCGATTATGCCTACAAAAGGACGGACGGAGTATATGTCGTCCCCGTGGGAAGCCTGAAAGACTGACCCCGCTCTGGAGTACTCTGGGAGGGGGTGTTCCTATCTCTGCGGTTTAGCACTCGTAACTCCGCGTTTTACGACCCGGAAAAGCCCGTTTTAGCCCTCCTAAACCGCGGAGTTACGAGGGCTAAAACGGTGAGTTGTAAAAGAGGCTCTGGGATAGCCTGTGGGAGGGGTGGCGGACAGGGGACACCTCGAGAACAGGCATGCGATGACAGAGGCTCTGGTTTTCAATTTCGATTTGCACGAGCCGTATCGCCCCCATCCCGCAAGGCGGCAGTCCGGGGAGGAGCGGCTCCAGCCGGAATTCGCTCTCGCATAAGGGTGGTTTCCGCATCTTTCCCCCCTCCCTCCTTCCGAAAAAAAGGCGGAAAGGAGGAAAAAATGGGGGGGGTAAGCGTGAAGAAGCCAAAAAAACAGGAAAAAAATTTGTGAGATAAACTATTTTCTCTATTTTTGTCATCCGAAGTGTACATTCGTATTCCCCTGTCCGTCCGCAGAGCGTGGCGCGCGGGGGTTGCGGGAAGCCCGGAACGGAGACAATTTGTTAGTAGTTTATATATTTTATTGTTTAATCATTTAAAAAGAAAGCCAATGAGAAAAATTTTTCTTTTTATGCTGTTGATGGCAGGCTTCTTCTGTGGTAACCGGGCGGTTGCCGCGGACGAATGGGCTGTCACCGACACTGTAGTGCCGGACGGATATTACTATATCTGTTCGAACTGCCCCATCGATGCTGTTGCGGGCAAGGGCTGTATCTATGTCGCCGATTTGGGGCAGTGGAAAGCAGCCAACCAGGGAATGCCTGGTCTGTTCATTCAGTCGTTCCAGAAAATCACGGGCGAGCTGACCAACGACCTGCAGTCTATCTTCCGTATCAGAAGGAAGAGCGACGGTTCTTTCCAGATCAAGAACATGGGCTCCCAGCCCGAGACCTACTTCTACCCCATCCGCCCCATCGGCGGTCAGGCGGATTGTATCTTCGCCGTGGGCAGGGAGAGCGAGTCCTACTACTTCCGTACCAAGGACTATGGATCTTCGTCATCGTCCTCTGATGCCTGGACAACGGTTTTGAACCGCAAGGATAACCCTGTATATGTCGATCAGGGCAGAATTGACAAGGGAATAGCGCAGGGCTACGATGTGGATCATCTCGTAGGCGCGGATTCCCTGTTCTTCATCCGCCCCACCTCTTCCCTGTGGCGCTGGCGTATCGGAGGAAGCTCCTTGATCAAGCTGAACTCCTGCTCCAACCGAATCTCCGCATCCTTCTATCTGCAGAAGGTCGATGTGACCGAGGAGCAGGAGGCGTGGCTGGAACTCCACGGCGCGGTGACCGACGCCATGGGTATGGGCTACGAGGCTGGAAAGAACCCCGGCGAGATCAGCTCCGAGGTGGCGATGGAAGCCTTTGAGAAAGTGCTGGAGCAGGCAGACGAAATGCTGGACAACGGCGCGACGAACGACGAGTACTACGCCATGGTGAAGACGGTCAAGAACGCCGTTGCCGAGGTGCAGAAGTACGAGGTGCCGTTGGAGGGCTATGTGTTTATGAAGAACCACTTCACCAACTATGGCAACGGATGGACGAAATTCGCCACCTTCTTCAATGACGACGCGCCCCGCGAGTATGCCACTTCCGGCACGCTGCCCGGCGCATACCCGGACGACACGGTGCGCGTCCGCATACGTTCCCACTGCTGGAACCCCGAGTCCTACTGGTTCGGCTACGCTCCCATCCAGGATGCGGACGTGGACGCCGCAACGGCTGAGGACTCCAAGCTCCCCGACCAATACATCTGGAAGATCACCCAGCGCGAGGACGGCAGCTACAACCTGAAGAACTGCGGCGAGAGCTCCGTCACAGGCGACTCCACCTACGTGTTCACCACCATCAAGCGCAACGCCGTCGGAGCTTCCGCCTGGTGCCAGATGACCATGCGCGGCACGCCCCATCAGGGCATGCTCGCACAGAACGTGTCCGCCAACAGATACTACATCTCCTGGACGGACAACTTCTATCCGCTCAACATGGGTAACCACTTCTTCAACACCATGAACCCCACCAACTCCGGAACTTACGGGCAGTGGGAGTTCTATACCGTTCCCGAAGCGCGCATCACGCCGAAGTTCAAGCTGAACTGCGCCATCACCGATGCCGCCGGTGTGCTGGAAGAGTGGAAGGTGGGCAACTGGCCCGGCCAGCTCCAGGAATCCTATGTGGCTGACCTGCGCGCCGAACTGGCGAAAGCCCGCGAGGCATACGCTGCCGGAACAGGCGATCTGGATGCCCAGACCGCTTCTTTGGAGAAGGTTTACCAGGCAACCATAGCCGCTCTCAAGGACACCGACAAGGTGCAGAACCCCATCCAGGAGGGATATTACCGCTTCGTCAATACGGATACCGTCAATCTGCAGTTCGGAGAGCAGCACTTCTCCCAGGGCGGTATCACCACATCTTATGGCAAGTCCCAGACTATCTGGCTGGCGCGCGACGGTGTGGAGCGTTACGGATACTCCAAGAAAGTGGTAGGCTGGAAGCCGTCATGGCGCATGTACGCTGATGAGAGCAACGGTCTCTACTGGGACATTCAGGAGAAGTACGTGGCAGACGAGAACGGCGAGCTGAAGCTCAACACTTCCTTCATCGACCACGATATTTTCAGCACATGGTATCTCAGCAAGGCGGGAACGAACTCCGAAGGCAAGCAGCTGTGGTATGTGAAGAACATGGCGACAGACTGCTATCTGGACATGTCCTCAACGGGAGCCATGACGCTGAGCGAGGAGCCTGTTGCCGTTCTGCTGGACAACAACACGCAGAATACATTCCTCTTCAACACCTACTATTATTATAATGGTAACAACGCCCGCACTACGGGCGCGTACATGGTGATGAGCCCCGAGGGGGAGAACTACATGGTTTGCGCGAGTCCGCCGTATTCCAACTTCGTCCCCGAGACATCTCTCCGCAAGAGCTATTTGCAGAGCCGTGAGACGGCTGCCAGTGCCCAGCTTTACGCATGGCAGTGGCTGCTTGAGCCGGTGACCGGAGATGCTCTGGAGAAATTGAAAGACCTTGCGGATGCGAAACTCCGTGTGCTCAAGATGCATTCTGCCATCGGTGATGCCGAGAAAGCTCTTGCCAACACCATCAGCTACACCCGTGGCGACGCGCTGATCACAGACGCGGGATGGGAAGGCGACGACGAGACCGGCACATACGATCCCACCAAGACGCAGATCTGGATGAACCAGCTGCACACTACGGAGAAGATCAATGTAATAGACGATATAGACGGACAGCGTGTCACCACTGCCACTTTCATGAACCAGTACAAGAATCTGATTGACGGCAACCTGACCACATACGTTCATTCACGCTTCTCCGCTAATGGCGGAAGCCTCGATGATATTACCGACTACAACTCCTTGTTCGTGGATCTGAAGACTCCGAAGTCCAAGATCGCATTCAAGGTGGGCATGCGCGGCAATCCCAACATCACTTACGGACCTCTCGGAGGACAGCCCATCACTTACGGAGCTACCGACTACGGAAAGAATTACCGTCCTACCTCATGGGTAGTCTACGGTGCGAACACCTCCGACATCAGCGGTCAGGACACCACATGGACGGAAGTGGCTTACATCAAGGACATCCCTGCCATAATAGGCCAGCGTATGTGGACCTCTCCGATGATAGAGACCGCTACCCCGTACCAGTACTACAAGTTCTCCTGCTGGGGTGTTGCAAGCGGCTCTACCTATAAGGGATTCCCCTATCTGGTTGTTTCCGAGTTCCAGGTATACGATGCGGAAGAGGACACAGCGAACTCCCCCGCTACCTATAACGAGGAAATCAAGAAAGCCGCCGATGCCGTGAAGGCACTGCTGGCGGAAGCGAGAGCCGCATACAAGGCGGGGAGTGTGTCCAAAGAGCTGCTGGAGAATTTCCAGACAGCCATCTCCGACCTGAAGAATGTCGCTCCTGACACGGCACAGCTCTACCGCCGCATCTATGATGCCAAGGTGCTGAATGACTCCACCTACGTTCCCGACCTTGAGAAAGGCGAGAAATACCAGTACGGCGACGTGACGGCGGATCAGAAAGCCGCATTCGAGACGGCTATCCAGAACGCCGAGAAAGCCATGTCCTTCACTTCCCATCCTA
>CAVEJA010000034.1:0-21504 GCA_963615745.1 Duodenibacillus sp. | reverse complement strand
CTCTGGGCGATACCGCCTTTCTGGATTTTCTGGAGCGGGAGAAGATACTTTTTGTTCTGCGGAACAAGCCCGACGGGTTTCCCGCCCATCCCAACGTGTGCTTTGAGAACGGATTCATAGAGACGGGCAGGTATAATCAGCTGCTGGTGTTTGCGGATGCCATCCTGATAGCCTACCCCTCTGATTTCCGCTATCAGGTGAGCGGGGTGAGCTTTGAGTGTGTAAGCAACGGGAAGAATGTGCTGGTACGGTACACTCCCGAAATGGAATATTGCAGGGATTACTACGATTATGACCCGTTTTTCCGCAACCTGGACGAGCTGACGGATTTGTTGAAAGCGATGAAAGCCCATCGGGAAAGGCATTGCGTGGTGTCTCCGGCACAGCTCGCTCCGGACTATACGGAGGTTCTCGAATAAAAAACACCGCTATGGAAATATCCGTCATCATACCCACGTATCGTCCTGCCGCCTATCTGTGGCAGTGTATAGACAGCCTGTGCGCGCAAACCCTGCCGTCGGACCGTTTCGAGGTGGTGCTTGTGCTGAACGGATGCAAAGACCCCTATGAGGAAAACATCGGAAAATATCTGACGGGAAAGAACATTCATGCAAACCTTCTCCAGACAGATGTGCCCGGCGTTTCCCATGCCAGAAATATGGGGCTGGATCATGCCCGCGGGAAGTATGTGGTTTTTATAGATGATGACGACTGGATCGCCCCGAATTATCTGGAGAGCCTGCTGGAGAAAGCGGCGACGGGAAGAATCGTCGTGGCGAATGTGAGGAGTTATATAGAGGACAAGGACTGTTACAGCTCCTCGCATTTCCTTTCCCAAGCGTATGCCCGGTACAAGCGGACGGGAGAAAAGAAAGACATGATGTCGGTTCGGAGCTTCCTCTCTTCCGCATGGGGCAAACTGATACCCCGGGAGATGATAGGGCAGATGCGCTTTGACACCCGGATTCCTTTGGGGGAGGACGCTTTTTTCATGGCATCCATCTCCAAGAATATGGAGGATCTGGTTCCGGCACCGGAGGATGCCTGCTATTATTTCCGCATACGGAAGAACTCCTCCTCCCATAAGGAGCGTCCCTATCTGGAGCGGGCGGGCATAGTTTTCCGTCTGTGCTGGAGCTATGCGCGGCTGTATCTGTCGGATATGCGCCATTATGATTTTCTGTTTATGACAAGCAGGATTGCGGCTACGCTGCGACGCCTGTTCCAAAGAAGCTGGGAATAAAAAAGAAAAAGAGAAAAGAAACGATGAAAACGCTCAGGAAGATATATGCGAAAAGGTGGGTGCTCCGCTCCATACTGCCGACAATATGGTTTAATTTCCACTATCTGCCTTTCCGGCAGGCGGTGCGTCTGCCCATACTCCTGTACAAACCCAAACTGCTGGCGTGCAAGGGAAGAGTGATGATACAGGCGGAGAAGTTGAGAACAGGGATGATTGTATTGGGGAAATACGAGTGTTCCATTTATCCGAACAACGGTATCACTTTTGAAAACAAAGGAACTGTGATCTTCGGAGGGGATATCTATATAGGCAACAACTCCTTTATCTCCGTGGGAAAGACGGGCAAGGTGGTGCTGGGTGACAGGTTTGGTGCCACTTCCTCGTTAAAGATCGTGTCCTATTGCGAGGTGGTTCTGGAAGAAAAGGTGCGTTGTGGCTGGGAAACGCTGGTCATGGACACCGATCTCCACCGGATGACGATGCAGGACGGCAGCCCCTCGCCCAAGGCGTATGGGAAAATCCGCATTGGAAAAGGCTGCTGGTTGGGTACGAAAACCATGGTGATGAAGAACACCGTGCTTCCTCCCTATTGTGTGACTGCGGCAAACTCTTTGTTGAACAAGCCTTATGACTGCCCGGAAAAGTCCCTGCTTGCCGGTCAGCCCGCCCGGTTGAAGAAAACGGGCGTGTACAGGGATATTGACAACGACGAGGTGGTGTATGAGTGAGAGCCTTGCCGCGAGGGCCGTTCCCTCCTTGTAAGCCTCTCCAATCCCCGTTTTCTCAGAACTTCTTTCCGAAGGCGATATTGATAAAGGTCTTGAAAAGGATTTTGATATCGAACCACCATGAGCGGTTCTCCAGATAATAGAGATCCAGATCCAGCCTTTTCAGCATCTTTTCCAAGGTGTCGGTGTAGCCGTTGTACAGGGTGGCGTAGGAGGTCACGCCCGGACGAATCTGGTAAAGATAGGTGTAGCGAGGGTCTTTCTCCATGATCTGGTCGATATAATACTTCCTTTCCGGACGGTAGCCGATGAAAGCCATGTCTCCGATAAGGACATTCCACAACTGCGGAAGCTCATCGAGGTGGTGGTCTCTCAAGAATTTCCCCGTTCTGGTCATGCGGTCGTCCTGCTCATGGCGGTACAGGGCGGGTCCGTCTTTCTCGGCATCCATACGCATGCTGCGGAACTTGTAGATGGTGAACGGCCGTCCGAAACGCCCTACGCGCTCCTGTCTGAAGATGGCAGAGCCGCCGTCTTCCTTCCGAATGGCGATATAGCATATCAGGAACAGGGGGGAGAAAAGGATGAGACAGAAGAGTGCGAGCCAGAAATCGAAGAAACGCTTGACCGTGCGCTCCAATCCGTTCATTCCGTCGGGAATAAACCGCTTGTTGGTTCTGTCCGCATTATATTTTACATAAGGAGGATATTCTGATGTCATTTCGTGAGTGTCGTTTCTATTATCCAAACGATGGGCAAGGTGAATTATTGTATGATTTTGTGAAAAGTCCAAATTTTATTGGAAAAGAAGCGAAAGATAGGCTTTCTTCTGTTTCCATTTGTCCCGGCGCAACAGGATGGGAGGGATGCGGAGCGCGCAGAAAAGGATGCGGAAGAACGCATAAGAGGGATAGGAACGGGTCTTCCGAATGTATTTGAACATGCTGCTGTAGGTGAGGGAAAGGAAGCGTACCTTGCGCTCCACGCCACAGTCTGTCAAGGTCTTCCCCCCTCCCTCGTAGTGTATGATCCGGGGTTCGGGAATCAGAATACGGGGAATGTCCTGCCGGCTCATGCGGTATTGCCATTCCGTCTCCTCGTAATACATGAAGAAATCGGGGTCGAAGCCGCCTGTGGCATCGTATATGGAGCGGGGAAAGAACATATCCGCCCCGCAAACGAAGTCCACTTCCTTTGGAGAAGGGCTGTAAGTCTCCTGAAAAGGCGGGAAAAGATGTCTTATCACCGGGATATGGGAGGTGTAAACCTCGATGGCGGTGCCCGCCAAGGAGAAGATGGTGGGAAAAATGCCGTAGGATCGGGTTCGCTCTCCGTCGGCGGTGAGAAGCCATCCCCCCAGAACAGCGGGCTTGGAGCAGCTTTTCTCATAGTCCAAGAAGTATTTCAAGGCGTTGTTGAGCAGCAGCGTATCTGTGTTCAGGAGGAAGAAATAGTCGCCCCGGGCGTGTTTCATGCCCAGATTGTTGGCTCTGCCGAAGCCGAGGTTCTCGTCGCTCTCGATGAGCGTGACCCTGCCGTCACTTCTGAAAGCCTCCCGGCTGCCGTCGGTAGAGGCGTTATCCACAACGATAATCTCGTAACGCACATCCTGGGTGTGCCTGACAATGCTGTCGATGCAGTTCTTTGTCAGTTCTTTCGTGTTGTAATTGACGAATATGATGGAAACCATTACGTCCTTTTCTTGAGGGCGAGCCATGAGAATGTGGAGGAATAGAGGTTCATAATGACAGGTTCCCGGAAAAAGAAACGCTGCAACAGATAAATATAGACAAGAAGGAGCGTTCCGCTAACCAGCAAAGTGGAAATGGGCGGAAGCTGCCATGAGAGAATCCAAAGAACGATTCCAGCGAAGGGAATATAGGAGAGCACGTACTGGACGCACCTCCTGAGCGGGAAGCGTATGCGCAGATACTTGGCGGAGAAGTGCTGCGCACAGATTAAAATGACTGTTTCCGATGCCAACCACACGACAGCCGCACCCACGCTCTGGAGGCTTGGCAGCAGCAGAATGTTCAATACAACTCCGACGATTGCCCCGACGGTGGTCGCCGTGATGACCGCCTTGTCCTTTTTGTAGGGGATCAGCCCCTGGATAATGATGATCTGCTCATATCCTACGACGAGGATGAGGGGCATGGTTATCCGCATGGGGGTGACAGCCCCCTCATAACCCTGCCCGGAAAGGACGCTGACGATGCTTCCCGACAGCAGAATACCGGCGATGACACAGGGAATACCGAGGGCGCAGAGTACCTGGACGGACTTGTCCAAGATGGCTCGGAACTCCTCCGTCCTCCCCTCGGAAACCAAGGAGCTGGCTCTGGGAAGAACAACGCCCGTGAGGGCGGTGAAAAAGGAGAGGATGATGAGGTAGAGCTTGGTGGCTGTCGTAAAGTACCCCACCTGCGTATCATTGGTGACGAATCCCAAGAACAGCACATTGAAAGAGGTGTATGCGGAGGTGAGCAGGAAGTAGTAACCATAGGAAAGAAAAGGCTTGACGTATTCCTTCAGGCGGATATTCCGAAAGGAAATGCGGACGAACCGGCGGGAATATGCCATGTTGATGAGGGCGTTTACTGCGAACATGAGGGAGATTAAAAGGAAATAGACGGTATAGTCGTCCCTGTCCCGGACAAGCAAAAAGACCGAAAGCACATAGATACAGCGTACAATGATGGAGCGTTTGGTGATATACTTGAAGTCCTCCATCCCCCGGAAGAACCATTCGACGAGCAGGAAATTGGAGACAATCTTGACCGCTCCGATCAGTATCAGCTCCTTGTGGGCATGGAACTGGGGGACAACGAAGATGGCGGCAAGCAAGACAAGGAGCGTGCCTGCCGTAAAAAGCGCGTTCAACGCAAAGAGATTGGAGAAGACAACGTTCAGCCTGGCAGGGTCGCCTTTGCTTCGGGCAATCTCCCTGTTCCCCACGACGGTGATACCCATCATGGAAAACAGCATGGCATAGTTGATGATGCTGTCCACCCAGTTGCAGATTCCGATGTGGGCAACCCCCAGGACACGTGACACGTAAGGGTAGGTGATCAGGGGGAATATGCAGTTGGCAGTGGTGAGAATGCTGCTATAAACAAAGTTCCTTTTCAGTGATGCCATAAAGATATAGCAAAGATAGCAATATTTAAGAGAGGAAAAGGTATTCCCGGTGCTTATATTATATATATGTATAGGCGCGGATTTAAAATCCAAGGACTATGCGCGCATAGTCCTTGGATGGTGTGGGAGCAGGGTCGTTTTATACGATGCCTTCCTCCATCATGGCGCGCGCCACCTTCATAAAGCCGGCGACATTAGCCCCTTTGACATAGTTGATATATCCGTCCGCCCCTTTTCCGTATCTTACGCATTGGCTGTGGATGCCGTGCATAATCTGATGGAGGCGTTTATCCACATCTTCCGCTGTCCAGCTCAGGTGCATGGCGTTTTGGCTCATCTCCAATCCGCTCGTGGCAACCCCGCCCGCATTGACCGCCTTTCCAGGGGCGAAGATGAGGCGATGACCGATAAAGATGTCTATAGCTTCGGGAGTACAGCCCATATTGCTGATTTCTCCCACGCAGAGAATACCGTTATCGACAAGGGTTTGCGCGTCCTCGCCGTTCAACTCGTTCTGTGTGGCGCAGGGCAGGGCGATGTCCGCTTTCTGCTCCCACGGGCGTTTGCCGGGATAGAATGTGGCGTTGGGATATTTCTCCGCATAGGGTGCTACGATGTCATCGCCCGAAGAGCGAAGCTCAAGCATGTAGTCTATCTTCTCTCCGCTGATGCCGTCGGGGTCGTAAACGTAGCCGTCGGGACCGCTGATGGTGATAACCTTCGCCCCCATCTGGGTGGCTTTGGTCGCCGCGCCCCATGCCACGTTTCCGAATCCGCTGATGGCGACGGTCTTTCCCTGGATGTCGTGTCCCGCCGTGTTCAGCATCTCACGCACGAAATACAGACCTCCGAATCCCGTTGCCTCGGGACGGACGAGCGAACCGCCGTATTCCAGACTTTTTCCTGTGAGTACGCCGGAAAAGTCACGGGTGAGTTTCTTGTACTGTCCGAAGAGATAGCCTATCTCTCTGCCGCCAACTCCGATGTCTCCTGCGGGAATGTCGATTTCAGGGCCGATGTATCGGTACAGCTCGTTCATGAATGACTGGCAGAAACGCATGATTTCGGCGTTGCTTTTGCCGCGCGGGCTGAAATCAGACCCTCCTTTGCCTCCGCCCATAGGAAGCGTGGTGAGGGAGTTCTTGAAGGTTTGCTCAAAGCCGAGGAACTTCAGGATGGACAAATTGACGGAGGCGTGGAAACGCAGTCCGCCTTTGTAAGGGCCTATGGCACTGTTGAACTGCACGCGGTAGCCCAGATTCACCTGTACTTTTCCCTTGTCGTCCACCCAGGGGACACGGAAAGTGATGATGCGCTCAGGCTCTACCAGACGTTCCAAAAGGGCGGCATGCTCGAACTCGGGATGCTGGTCGTAGACATCCTTTATGGAGACAAGTACCTCCCGCACGGCTTGCAGGTATTCGTTTTCACCGGGATGCTTCGCCTCCAGATTGCTCATGAATTGCTCAATGTTCAGCATAAGGCTTGTTGTTTTGATGGTTCTTGTTTGTATTGTCCTTTTTTGGCGGTTCTCCGCCGGGGTTTTCTGTGTGGTTGATGTTGCAAAACGCCTCAAAAGTACCCAAAAATAAGATATGCGGAAAATAAATCGGAGGAATTTTTCGTGCTTTTCAGTGGTTGTCAGAACGGGTATTCTGCCACTTTTCTATGGAAAAAGGGTGTTTTCTTTCCGCAATGGGGCTGGCGGAATCCGTTTCCTTTCAAAAGTGCGGAAAAAGAGATGGAAAACGAGCAAAAGGAAAAAAGGATTTTTTTTGCGGGAGATGGGGAGATGGGGAGCGGCGGCAAAAAAACAGGGCAGCTCCAATCCAGGAGCTGCCCTTCGAATGTAGGGATAACCGTTTGCTTTATTTCTTCTTTTCGACAGCCGCTTTGATGAAACTCATGAACAGAGGATGGGGATTCAGCACGGTGCTGCTGTATTCCGGATGGAACTGTGTGCCGACATACCATGTGCATTTGGGTACTTCGACAATCTCAACCAGATTATTGGTGGGGTTGATACCCGTGCTGGCAAGTCCTTTCGCCTCGAATTCCTCTTTATAATTATTGTTGTATTCGTAGCGGTGGCGGTGGCGTTCGGATATTTTCGCCTTTCCGTAGGCTTTGTATGCGAGCGAGTCCTTGGTGAGTTCGCAGTCGTAGGCTCCCAAACGCATGGTTCCGCCCATGTTGGTGATGCTTTTCTGCTCCTCCATGAGGTCGATGACGTTGTGGGAAGTCTCGGAATCCATTTCCGCACTGTTGGCATCAGCATACCCCAGAACGTTGCGGGCATACTCTATAACCATCATCTGCATTCCCAGACAGATGCCGAAAGTGGGGACATCGTGCTCACGACAGTACTGCGCCGCCAGGATCTTGCCCTCGATTCCCCTTTGTCCGAATCCGGGACAGATGACAATGCCGTCCATTTCCGAGATTTGCCCGGAGATGTTTTCGGGAGTGAGTTTCTCGCTGTTGATGAATTCGGTGATGAGTTTCCTGTTGTTATATGTGGCTGCCTGGGAAAGTGATTCCAGAATACTCTTGTAAGCGTCCTGCAAATTGTACTTCCCGACAAGTCCTATCTTGATGATTTCCTTGGCGTGATGGCGGCGGTCAAGGAAGTCCATCCACTCTCCGAGGTCTGCCTCTCCCTCCGCCGGCATGCCGAATTTGCGCAGAATGGTTGCATCCAGTTTCTGTTCCGCCATGCGGACGGGGACTTCGTAAATGGTCTTCTGGTCGAGGCTCTGCACGACAGCGTCGGGTTCTACGTTGCAGAAAGCCGCCACTTTCCTGCGCAGGGTGACGCTCAGCTCTTTCTCGGAGCGGAGAACAAGGATGTCCGGCTGGATGCCGAGGCTCTGCAATTCCTTTACGGAGTGCTGCGTGGGCTTGGTCTTCAGCTCCTTGGCTGCCGCAAGATAGGGAACGTAGGTGAGGTGTATGCACAAGGCTTTTCCGCCCAGTTCCCATTTCAACTGGCGGATGGTTTCCAGAAAAGGCGTGCCTTCAATGTCGCCCACCGTGCCGCCGACCTCTGTAATGACGAAATCGTACTGGTTCTTGCGCCCCAGATACATGATGGAACGCTTGATCTCATCGGTGATATGGGGAATCACCTGAATGGTCTTTCCCAGATAGTCGCCCCGACGCTCCTTCTCAATGACACTCTTGTAGATTTGCCCAGTAGTATAATTATTGTCCCGGGTGGTGCGAATGCCCGTGAATCTCTCGTAATGCCCCAGATCAAGGTCGGTTTCCTGACCGTCTTCGGTCACGTAACATTCCCCGTGCTCGTAGGGATTCAGCGTTCCGGGGTCGATGTTTATGTATGGGTCGAATTTCTGAATGGTGATTTTGTAGCCTCGCGCCTGGAGGAGCTTTCCGACAGATGCGGAGATGATGCCTTTTCCAAGGGAGGAAGCCACACCGCCCGTAACAAATATATACTTCGTTTCAGCCATATAGCAGATTTGTTGATGTAGTTTATAAGAAGTCACTTTACGGGTTACAAAGTTAAAAAAAGGAAAACACTTAACGAGTTAAAAAGAGAAGAATGTTCTAAAATTTTTTATTGCAATACCGATAATGCGTAAATTTGTGGTATGAAACGGCAAGATATTATTTTCACTCATTCTGTGAGCGGTGAGTTGTCCCGAAAACTGGGTGCTGAGGCTTACGACAAGTTGTTTGTTCTGGCGGATGAGACCACGGAACGCCTGTGTCGCGAACATTTGAACGCCTGCCCGGAAATGGCGGACGCACGGGAGATAGTGATAGGTGCGTCAGATACGAACAAGAATGTGGAATCGCTGTGTCATGTATGGGAGGAACTGTCCAGGCACGGGGCTACACGGAAATCCCTGCTGGTGAATCTGGGGGGCGGAATGGTCACGGACTTGGGCGGTTTTGCGGCATCTACATTTAAAAGAGGCATACGGTTCATCAATATTCCCACCACTCTCCTTGCCATGGTGGATGCTTCCGTGGGCGGAAAGACGGGAATCAATTTCATGGGGCTGAAGAACGAGGTTGGTGTTTTCAACAATGCCCTGACGGTAATCATCGATACGGTGTTCCTTTCCACCATGGACAGGAAGAACATCTGCTCGGGTTATGCGGAAATGTTGAAGCATGGCTTGATCAGCGACGAGGAACACTGGGCGCAACTGCTGGATTTCGACTTGGACAATATGGATATGCTCCTGCTTCAAAGGCTGGTGGAGAGAAGCGTGGAGGTGAAACAGAACATCGTTTTGGAAGACCCGACGGAGAAAGGCCTGCGGAAGGCATTGAATTTCGGGCATACGCTGGGTCATGCTTTCGAAAGTCTCGCCATGGAAAAGGGCAAACCGATACTGCACGGCTACGCAGTAGCGTGGGGAATCATCGGAGAACTGTATGTGAGCCACGTGCGCAGCCATTTTCCGGCTGACAAAATGCGGCAGACCATCCGCTTTATCAAGGAGAATTACGGTGTGTTTCCGCTCGATTGCAAGGAGTACGACCGCATATACGAGCTGATGACACATGACAAAAAGAACGTAGACGGCAGGATATACTGCACTTTGTTGGGCGGAATCGGGAAGCTGGAACTGAACCAGCCGCTGGATAAGAAGGATGTTTTCGAGATGCTGGACTTCTTCAGAGAGGGATAGCCGGTATTCTTTGAGGCAGAGAAAGAGGCTTGTCCGTGCTTTTGAAGAAACAAATGGGGCGCAGTATTCAGCTGCGCCCCATTTGTTTTGCGGTTCAGTCCGCAGGAAATCATTCTACAAGAACCTTTCTTGATATGTTACTGTTCTGCGTGTGTATGTCAATGACGTAAACGCCTTTGGCAAGTCCCTCAAGAGAGAGGATTTCTTCCTGTCCTCTGCTGATGTTGTTGAGTGTTTTCCGGGTGATAATGCGTCCGTCAAGAGAACACAGCTGGATGTTGGCGAAGGTCTCTCCGCTGTTGAAGAGTATCTTCCATTCGGAATTGCCTTTCCAGAAGGTGACAGGGCTCTCGGTATTGCGGACGGAAGCGATGGCGGTAGGCATGGTCAGTACTTTCTTCAGCCCGGTGTATGCCTGTATCTTGCCGAATCCGTATTGGGAATCCCATGTTCCCGCAGTCTGTCCCGTGAATGCCGAGGAGCTTTCTTGCAGAACCTCCATGATTTGGTCGTGGGTAAGGGACGGATTCGCCTGTAACCAGAGGGCTATAATGCCTGTCGTGGCTGGTGCAGCCATGGATGTTCCCTGCATGGCAGCGTAATAGAACGGGTCAGTCCCTATGTTTACTTTCTCTACAATGTAGACAGCCCCGGAAGAACCGTCGGCAAACTCGGAGCAGTTCTTCTTGATGGAAGAGACAATCGTTTGTCCGGGAGCGCAGATGTCTGGCTTCTGCAAGTCCTCACGCATGGTCGGGCCTACGGAAGAGAAGGTACTGAGACTTCCAACCTCGGCACCAGGTATACCGTATGAGCCTCCATCAATATTTGTAAATCCCGTGGAGGTCGTGTAAGAGCCTACGGAAATGGTCTTCTTGGCGATACTTGGGGAAGAAATGATGTTTTTGGAGTCGGGAGTGATGAAATCGGAACCTGCCGATGCGAAGATTCCATAGTTGCTTTGCCCCCAGGCATTGATGGTCTGCCCCGCCTGAAGTCCTGTGATTTTCAAAGCGACCATCTTGTCGGTGGAGGTATAATCGTCCAGAATCTCATTCGTGGGGATATAAATCTCCGCTTTGAAACAATTGCTTGTGTCTCCGGAGAATTTGTAGAAGCCGACTTTCTTCTTTGTACTGTCGGGAATCGCACTGAACTGCCGGGTTTGGGTGTCGTAGATGAAGACATCCACGTTGAATCCGACGGGACTGTTGCTCATTATCAACGGATAGCAGTTCTTACTCTTCTCGTGATTGATAAGCAGAAACTTGGATTCATTGGCAGCGGAGAAGGTGTGTTGGGCGTGCAATAATTGACCGCCGTCGTTACCAGCTGAGGCAACGATATGTCCGCCGTTCATGACAAAGGTGTCCAACTGCAGACAAATCTCATCCAAACCGTCGTGGAAATGCAGGTTGGTGCCGATACTCATGTTGAAAACCCAGGGTTTGCCCTCTTGGGCAGCCACTTCCTTGGTGTATTTTATTCCTGTAAGCATGTCCGCATCGGAGAGAGTGGAGGAGGAAACAGCGACAATTTCGGCATCGGGAGCCATACCGTAATATGTTTTGCTGCCCAAAGTCTTTCCTCCCGCCATGATTCCAGCCACATGAGTTCCGTGGGAAGCGTCCATTCCGTCGTCTGCGGCAAGCAGAACTTCCTCCGGGCTGTTGTAGTAAGCCGAACCTTGCCTTGATAGAACAAGGGCGGCGATGATGCGGGTTTTGTTCCCTGTGGTGCGGAAAGCCGCATGGTCGTATTGTATGCCTTGGTCAAGAAGTCCTACGACAACCCCTTTCCCAGTATATGGGGTGTCCAGTCCCGTTCCTTTGTGTGCCTGGAGAACACCTGTATATATGCGGGCGTTGTTGAGGTGAAGCTCTTTCTTGTCCAGTCCGACCATCTTTTTCACAGAAGAAAAGTCGGCTATGGTCTCAATCTTGTCCACTGGGAGGAATGCGGTAAGGGTGCTTGGAGAGATGGTTTCCGCCTGGATGCCCATCTTTTCCAGCTTTTCAATCGTACTTGCCTGGTCGTTGCAATACAGTACAACGTTGATTTTCTGATACTGTTCGGGGGATGCGGACAAAGCCTGCCTCCTCACGGCTTCGCCAAGTCCCTTCTGGCGATAGGCTTGCAGGAACTCTTCCAATTCAATGTTGCATTTTGAAGAACGCTGGCAGTTGATTCCTTCTGCCTGAATGTCCGTAATGCAGACTAACGCAAGGGTTAGAACAAATAGGATTTTCTTCATATTGATAATAAAAATGGGTGTTTCACTGATATTTTGCGCAAAATTACGAAATAATAGTGTAATAATTAATGCTTTTGGAATAATATGCGGATTATTCCAAAAGCAAGGATCGGAGGTCTTCTTTTGTTCCGCGGAAGACATTCAAATCCACATAGCCGGTGCCTTTCCCTATTCCTGCCACATGCCCGTGGCGTGTGTATTGGCAGAAAGTCCACTCGTTGCCGGTGATTACACCGCCTTTTTGATAGTGGGCTTTCCAGAGAGGATACTTGCCGAGCCGGTCATCGGTAAGGTGTTTCTTCCGGAAGGAATGTCCCGTATAAAGAATGGGAACGCAGTTGTAGTGTTTCCCTACGATGTCCAGCCATGTGAGGACGGCTTCGGCAAGCTGTCTCTTGTTGAGATCCCCGCATTTCTCCACATCCAATACGGGAGGCAGATCTCCCGGACGGAGATTGGCGTTTCTGATGAAGTTCTCCGCCTGCTTCTTTGCAGAGCGGTTGGGGAGGAAGAAATGGTATGCTCCGAACAGAAATCCTTGTTTGCGGATTTCCTTCTGATTCATCTTGTACAGTCTGTCCGTGCGGGTGATGCCTTCCGTGCATTTGATGAAGACAAAGGAAATGAGCTGTCTGTGAAGCGTGGCTCTCTTGACACGACTCCAATTGATAGTTCCCTGGTGGTGCGAGATGTCTATTCCGTGGATGTCATAGGCTGCCGCTATGTCTGTCCGCGGGCTTTTCGGCTTGTCCTTGCAGGTGATGACGGTGGAGAGAACGAGGGCGATGACAGCCATAACAACCAGAAGTCTCAGCAGAATTCCGGCTGCAATATGCAGTGTTTTCCCGGATTTATTTCTTCGCATACCTGATGATGATATGTCCCTGTCCTACGGGACTGTCTATAATCACGGAGTCCGTCTCTGCGGAAGCGGGATGACGGAAGGCTTTTACCGTGGTCTCCCCCTTGTGGTATTCCCATAAGAGAGAGTCGGTGGTGGAGCGGAGAAGTGTGAAACGGTCTTTTCCGATGATGACGACGGGTTTCAGGGGATTCTTTGAGTAGAGGGCAATGGGCTGTGTCTGGAAATTCGGGGAGGTGTAGCGGTCTTTGCCGTTGATGACTGTGGAGGAATAGCAGTAGAGGGAGTCCATGTAAGCGGTGTCGTATGCGTTGTCGAGCTGTTGTGTCAGTTGCCGCGCCCGATTCCGTAGGCTTCTTTTCTGTGCGTCCGGCTCGCAGGAGGCGATAAGAACGCACATGAATAATATGGGTAAGAGATGACAGGGTGATTGAAAAGACATGGCGGGCATTATTTTGTTCCAATCCAAAGGAAAATCATACTGAGAAGAACGAGGAACAAATCAAGGGTTTTTGCCTTGATGTTGTGTTCCTTGAGCAGA
This sequence comes from Duodenibacillus sp., assembly GCA_963615745.1. Taxonomy (GTDB): domain Bacteria; phylum Bacteroidota; class Bacteroidia; order Bacteroidales; family Bacteroidaceae; genus UBA6382. Next base: position 8,068 of record CAVEJA010000034.1, on the reverse strand, counting down.
AACGCTCCGACGAAGAAAGATACCAGAACGCTGCCACGCCTCACCATAGACACGATGGAAATCATGGCATCCGGGTAATGGAGGGCGTAGTAATAGGCGAAGTCGGCAATGGAAAGGAACACGGAGATGAGTATTATTGTCCATTTCCAGCGGAAAGGAGTGCTTTCTTTTCTTCTGGGCAGCCAGACGAGAACCAGAATAACGGACATGAGAACCATCTGGTAGAAGTTGGACCAAGCCTGGACGAACATTCTGTTCAGCCCGATTCCGCCCTGGGCTTCCGGGGCGAGCAGAAACTTGTCGTAAAGTGCGCTGACAGCTCCCGTTACTGCCGCCATGACGATGCAGAAAATCCATTTGTTGTGGGCGAAAACGATGCCCTCCTTTTTGCTGCTGCCGCTCATCATATAGAAAGACACGACAGCGCATAACACACCCGCCCATTGCCAGAGGTTCAGCTGCTCTCCGAAGATGAGCATCGCCCCGACAAGAACCATTACCGGGCGTGTGGCGTTGATAGGCCCTGCGATAGTCAGGGGGAGATGCTTGATGCCAAAATAGCCCAGCATCCATGACGAGGACACGATAACGGCTTTCAGAATGATGTATTTGTGGGATTCCCACCCCGCCTCAGGCACATATAAATATGTGTCGGGGGCGAGTATTCCTGCCGAGGAACAGAGGATAAAGGGGAGAAAAAAGAGGAAACAGAAGAGCGTGTTGAGTAACAGTACGGGGATAACCGCATTGTGGGATAAGGATACTTTCTTGCTGACATCGTAAAAACCCAACAGACATGCCGATAAAAATGCAAATGCTATCCACATGATTTTCCAATTTGACTGCAAAAGTACGCAGAAAACCCCTTATAAGTGTCGCCTTTTGCGTACTTTTGCAACCTATACATCCAGCCCAAAAGGCTGGTCTTTTAGAAGAAAATAGAGGAACTGTATGTTAGAAATTCGCAATTTATATGCCTCTGTCGAGGGAAAAGAGATTCTCAAAGGGGTGAATCTGACTATCGGGGACGGTGAGATCCATGCTCTGATGGGGCCTAATGGCTCTGGAAAGAGTACGCTCAGCAATGTCATTGTAGGAAATCCCCAATATACGGTGACTGCGGGAGAGATTGTTTTCAATGGAAAGGATCTGCTGTCCATGAAGCCGGAGAACCGCAGCCATGAGGGAATCTTCATGTCTTTCCAGCAGCCGGTGGAGATACCGGGCGTAAGCATGGTAAATTTCCTTCGTGCGGCATTGGATGCCAAGCGGAAATACTGGGGGGAAGAGCCGCTGAACTCTGCTGAGTTCCTGAAGATGATGAGGGAGAAACGTAAATTGGTGGAGATGGATGCGTCTCTGACGAAGAGAAGCGTGAACGAGGGATTCAGCGGAGGCGAGAAGAAACGGAATGAAATCTTCCAGATGGCGATGCTGGAACCCAAACTCGCCATCCTGGATGAGACGGATTCCGGGCTGGATGTGGATGCCCTCCGCATCGTAGCCGACGGTTTCAGAACTTTGCGCAATGCGGAGATGAGTGCCATCGTAATCACCCATTACCAGAAAATGCTGGATTATCTCCAACCGAATGTCATACATGTGATGATGAACGGGCGTGTTGTCCGGACGGGAGGTCCGGAATTGGCAGACCGTATAGAGCAGGAGGGCTTTGACTGGCTGAAGGAAGAGACCAAAGAATAGGGAAGCGGATGCGTCTTTTTCAAACAATATTATATCAGGATGCGTAGCGAGAAACAGTACATAGAGCTTTTCGAGACCTGTAAGGAACAGATTGAAAGGAACAGTCATCCCCTGTTGAATGTGGTTCGCAGGGATGCCTGCGAATACCTCAGGGCGAAAGGATTTCCCTCCAGAAAGGAGGAGCAATACAGATATACGGATGTCAATGCCGCTTTTGCTCCCGATTACGGACTGAATGTGCATCGTGTCCTCTTTCCCACAGAGCCGCATAAGATGTTCCGATGCAGTGTTCCCAATATGGGTTCTTCCGTGTTTTTTATGCTTGGAGACCGTTTCGTACCCTCTGCCGCAGCGGAGGGGGAAACCCGTCAGGGAGTTTTTGTAGGGAGTATATGCGATTACGCTCGTCGGAAACCCGGATTTCTGGATGCCTATTATCATCATATAGCTTCCCAGACCCCGGATTCCGTGGTTGCATTGAACACGATGCTGGCGCAGGACGGCTTGCTGGTGTACGTGGAAAGGGGAGTAAAGGTGGAATCCACCCTCCAGATTGTGAATCTGGGGCGTAGCGAGATGGACTTGATGACCAATCGGCGGGTGCTGATTGTTCTGGAAGAGGGGGCTGAAGCCTCTGTTCTGTTCTGCGACCACAATATTGACAATCACCAATTCCTCACCACGCAAGTGATGGAGACCTATCTGGCTGCCCAAAGTCATCTGAGTTTATGCAGCATAGAGGAGACACGGCAGGGGAATACTTTGTTTGACAACGTTTTTGTCCGGCAGATGGAAAACAGCCGGCTGGATTGTGGTTATTTCACTCTGCGCAATGGCTTGACCCGGAGAAGCGGATGCTTCCAACTTCAGGGGGAGGGGGCTGAGGTGAATGTCTTCGGCGGAGTTATAGGCGACGGAAAAGAGCATATAGATACGAACCTTTTGATAGATCACGCCAAAGGCAATTGCCATAGCGATGTCCTATATAAATATGTATTGGACGGAGAGAGCTGCGGTGCGTTTGCCGGAAAGGTTTTGGTGAGAAAGGACTCCCAGAAAACGGATTCGCAGGAAACCAATGCCAATCTGTGTGTTTCCCCTCATGCCAGAATGTACACCCAGCCTATGCTGGAGATATATGCGGATGATGTAAAGTGCAATCACGGCTCCACAGTAGGGCGGATGGATGAGAAAGCCCTGTTTTATATGGGTCAGAGAGGTATTCCTGAGGCGGAGGCAAACCTGCTGTTGCAGGAGGCCTTTCTGGGAGACGCTATCCGCCGGATACGGATCGAACCCTTGAGGGAGCGATTGACGATGATGGTGGAACAGCGGTTCAGACATAAGATGAAAGGCTGCGGAGACTGTGGTTTGTGCGCCACAAAAAAAGAATAGAATGTTTGATGTAAATGAAATAAGAAAGGATTTCCCCATTTTGGAAACGCAAGTGTATGGGAAGCCCTTGATTTATCTGGATAATGCGGCGACTACCCAGAAGCCACGCTGTGTGGTGGAGGCTGAGGTTTCCGAGTATTACAACTGTAATGCGAATGTTCACCGGGGGGCGCACTTCCTTTCCGAGAAAGCTACGGAGCTGCTGGAAGATGCCCGCGACACGGTAAGGGCTTTTATCGGTGCGGAAAAACGGGAGGAAATCATCTTTACCCGCGGGACAACGGAGGGAATAAACCTTGTCGCTTTCTCTTTGGGCGAGCTGTTGCAGCCCGGAGACGAGATTCTGGTGTCAGTAATGGAGCATCATTCCAATATCGTACCCTGGCAACTGCTCTGCCAGAGAAGGGGGCTTTCCCTGAAAGTCATTCCCATGAATGACAATGGGGAGTTGTTGCTGGAGGAGTACGAGAAGCTGTTTACCCCCAAGACCCGTCTGGTTTGTGTCGCCCAGGTCTCCAATGTCCTGGGAACGGTGAACCCCGTCGGGGAGATGGCAAGAATAGCCCATGAGAAAGGAAGTCTTATTTTGGTGGACGGCGCACAGAGCGTGCCGCACATGACCGTGAATGTGCGGGATATGGATTGCGATTTCTTCGTTTTCAGCGGTCATAAGGTGTATGGTCCGACCGGTATAGGGGTGTTGTATGGAAAGGAAAATCTCCTGGACGAGATGCCGCCCTATCAGGGAGGAGGGGAAATGATTGCCTCTGTAAGCTGGGAGAAGACGGTTTACGAACACCTTCCTTACAAATTCGAGGCGGGAACGCCCAACTATGTGGCAAGCCGCGCCCTGAAAGTGGCTCTGGATTACATCAGGACAATAGGCATGGACAACATCATGGCATGGGAAAAAGAGCTGTGCCGTTATGCGGAGGAGCGTTTGTCCCAGGTGGACGGAATGCAGATTTACGGTCACGCCCGGAACAAGGAATCCGTTCTCTCATTTCTGATACAGGGAATCCACCATCTGGACACCGGGACTTTGCTGGATCGGCTGGGCATTGCGGTGAGGACAGGGCATCATTGCGCCCAACCCGTCATGACAAGACTGGGCATAGAAGGTACTGTCCGTGCCTCTTTCGCCTTTTATAACACCAAGGAGGAGATAGATTTCTTGACGGAGGGATTGCTGCGTATTCAAAAAATGTTCTGATATATATAATATGGAGAAGGGAAATCTGCTGCCTTTTCTACATGAGGGACTGATTGAGGCTGGATGCGACGAGGCGGGCAGAGGATGTCTGGCGGGAGATGTCTATGCGGCTGCGGTCATTTTCCCTGCGGATTACAGCAACCCGGATATCAATGACAGCAAGCAGCTCACGGAGGCAAGGCGGAATTTGCTGCGGAAACAGATAGAGCGTGATGCGCTGGCTTGGGCGGTGGGCGTTGTAACCGCCAAGGAGATAGATGAGATAAATATCCTGAGAGCCTCTATCCTTGCCATGCACCGGGCGTTGGACGCTCTGAAGGTAAGACCCGAGGCGGTGATAGTGGACGGAAACAGATTCCGCCCGTATGGAAATATCCCCTACAAGACAGTTGTAAAAGGGGATGGGAAATATCTGTCCATAGCCGCGGCAAGCATTCTCGCCAAGACTTACCGGGATGATTATATGGACAGACTGCACCAGGAATATCCTTTCTATGACTGGAACAAGAACAAGGGCTACCCTACAAGAGCGCATCGCCAAGGCATACGGGAGCATGGAGTTTCTCCATATCATAGAATGAGTTTTCGTCTGTTAGGGGTTGAAGAACCCGAACTGCCTTTCGGGGAGTAGGAGATAATCGGCATCCGTTGGTTTCGGGCGGAGCTGTATTGGCATAAATTTTGTAATTTTGCACTCAGAACAAATAATCTCAAAGTAAAGAATATATGGCGAAGAAAGCTCTTTTGATGATTCTGGATGGATGGGGAATAGGAAATAAAAGTAAATCAGACGTTATTTTCAATACTCCCACCCCCAATTTGGATGCGATAAACGCTGCGTACCCCCACTCCCAACTGCAGGCGAGCGGTGAGAACGTAGGATTGCCCGACGGGCAGATGGGAAACAGCGAGGTGGGACACCTCAATATCGGTGCGGGCCGTGTCGTTTATCAGGACTTGGTGAAGATAAACCGTGCCTGCAGAGACAACAGTATCTTGGAGAATCCCGAGATCAAGGAGGCTTACAGCTATGCGAGGGAGACAGGAAAAAGCCTTCATCTGATGGGTCTGACCTCAAATGGTGGTGTACATTCCAGCATAGACCATCTGAAGAAACTGATAGAAGTGTCCAAGGCTTACGGCTTGGAACATACCTATGTGCATTGTTTCATGGATGGGCGTGACACCGACCCCAAGAGCGGAAAGGGCTTTATCGAGGATTTGACAAAGACCTGCGAGGAGAATGGAGCGGTGATAGCTTCCATCATCGGGCGTTTCTACGCAATGGATCGTGACAAACGATGGAACCGTGTCAAGGTTGCCTACGACCAGCTGGTTCATGGAAAAGGAAAGGAAGTGGACAATATGGTCGAGGGCGTGCAGTATTGCTATGATGCGGACAGCGAGGAGCACAAGGACACTGACGAGTTTATGGAGCCGTTGGTGAACGCCAATGTGGACGGTCGCATCAAAGAGGGCGATGTAGTCATCTTTATAAACTACCGAAACGACCGTGCCAAGGAATTGACCCAGGTACTTACCCAACAGGATATGCCGGAGGAAGGCATGCAGACTGTCAAGGATCTGAAGTATTACTGTATGACTCCGTATGACGCAAGCTTCAAGGGAGTGAAGGTAATCTTCCCGAAAGACGATGTGCAGAATACGCTGGGCGAGTATATCAGCTCAAAAGGATTGAAGCAACTCCACACTGCGGAGACGGAAAAGTATGCCCATGTCACATTCTTCCTGAACGGCGGCCGTGAGAAACCCTTTGATGGCGAGGAGCGCGTGCTGGTTCCCTCTCCGAAAGTCGCCACATACGATTTGAAACCCGAGATGAGTGCTTTCGAGGTAAAGGACAAACTGGTGGAGAACATCAGGAAAAACGAGTATGATTTCATCGTTGTGAACTTCGCCAACGGGGATATGGTAGGTCATACCGGTATCTATGAAGCCATCGAAAAGGCGGTAACCGCAGTGGATACCTGCGTAGGCGAGGTGGTCAAGGCGGCAAACGAGACCGGGTATGAGACCATTATCATTGCCGATCACGGGAATGCGGACTATGCGGTGAACGAGGACGGAACTCCCAATACCGCCCATTCCTTGAATCCCGTTCCATTCATATACATTACCGCAAACAAGAATGCCAAGGTTGAAAACGGTATTCTGGCGGATGTCGCTCCGAGCATACTGCACATTATGGGGCTGGAACAACCCAAGGAAATGACCGGCAAGAATCTGATACAGGACTAATACATACAGTCAGCAAGGTAGATATAAGGCATACTTCACGGTATGCCTTATATTTTTATTGTACCTTTGCAAGGTTATGTATTTGGATTTGGAACAGGGATGGAGGGATGTGCTTTCCTCGGAATGGGAGAAGCCATACTTCAAACGGCTTGAGGATTTTGTGAAAGACCAATATGGGCGGAGAGAGTGCTATCCTCCGTTTGACAAAATATTCGAGGCGTTCCGTCTGTGCCCGTGGGAGAAGACGAGAGTGGTTCTTTTGGGACAAGACCCCTACCACGAGCCGGGGCAGGCTATGGGGCTGAGCTTCTCTGTTCCTATGGGTGTGAAACTTCCTCCCTCCCTGCGAAATATCTTCAAGGAGCTTATGGACGATGTACAATGCCCTCTTCCTTTCGGTGGTGATCTGACAAAATGGGCGGAACAGGGCGTGTTGCTGTTAAATTCCACCCTTACCGTGGAGAAAGGAAAGGCGGGCTCTCATTTCAATCATGGCTGGGAGCAGTTTACCGATATGGTGATACGCAGCGTCAGCGAGAAGAAAGCCCATGCCGTTTTCTTGCTGTGGGGGAATTATGCCCGAAAGAAAAGCGGCTTGATTGACGGGAACAAACATTTGATACTGGAAAGTCCCCATCCCTCTCCCTTGTCCGCCTATCAGGGATTCTTCGGAAACCACCATTTCTCCCGTGCCAACGCATATCTGGAAGAGTGCGGTATGAAACCGATAAACTGGGATGTGCTATGAGTGACAGGGGAATGAACATATTGATGGTGGGAGATGTCGTCCTGTCGATAGATTGTCTGAGGGAGCTGTTCTGCTGCGACATCGCCTCATGCAAGGGAGCCTGCTGTATAGAGGGAGACGCGGGAGCTCCTCTCACGGAAAAGGAGAGCAAGGATATAGCGGAAATAGTGCCTCGGATATGGGAGTACCTTTCCCCGCAGGCCCAGGAGGTGCTGTCCCGTCAGGGGGTCAGCTATATTGACGAGGAGGGCGATTTGGTGACCTCCATAGTGAATGGCAAGGATTGCGTGTTCACCTGTTATGACGAGAATGGGGCGTGCCTGTGCGCCATACAGAAAGCGAGAACAGAGGGAAAGGTGACAGTAGACAAGCCCGTCTCCTGTTCGTTGTACCCCATTCGGGAGAAAAGGTTCTCTGGAGGACTGACGGGGTTGAACTATCATCGGTGGGATGTATGCCGGAACGCCCGTTGCCTTGGAAAAAAGAAAGGAATACCAGTGTATAAATTTCTGAAAGCTCCTCTGATTGCCCGTTTCGGTGAGGAATGGTATCGGGAACTGGAGGGATTGGCTGAGACATTGCGTAAAGATAAATTACTATAAATATGTTTGTATTCGATTTTATGAAAGGTTGCAGAAAGGGATTTCTCCTGTTTCTTCTGGTGTCTTTAGTAGTGGCGGGCGTGAGTTGCCCGGCGGAAGCCCGCAAATGGAATGTCATGTCTTATAACTTGCATCACTGCGGGGGTA